>JAAYQK010000288.1 GCA_012519325.1 Gracilibacteraceae bacterium
TAATGGCAAGGCTATAGCCGTACCAAGAATATCCTTTGCAGACAGCAGAAGCAGGCATTTCGGGCTGAGCCATCACAGCAGAATGACTTTAGGAAAGCTGTGCTGCACTAAGGCTTTTATTGCCCTGCCGATTCTTGAAAAGTCAAAAGAGGATATAATAAGAAAGCAGCTGGAGGAAAGCAATATAGCAAGTAAGCACGAGCTGTTCTTCTTAAACAGCATGAATGTAGAGAAGCTGCTGGAAAAGGAACAAAACTATCTTGAAAAAATGGGAAAAGGCTTTTGGCAGGACAGGGAATACTTCGTCACTTGCGGATCTGCTGCCTTACTAGCTACTAGTTAAGTTTTTGCTTATAGCATATAATATATTCTCTCAAGGTAATTTGTTTGTTTTCAATTGTATTCAGCTGCTTGATCAACTCATTGAACTTGCCTATAAAATAAAACCCGCTCTTATATACATATTTCAGCATTTCTTATACCTTCTTTCTTCTGCCCCACATACATTTCAGCGCTGCAGAAAATGTGTTTATTATATAGTATGCGTAAACGCATATTACCAGCACTTATTTCTTATAATTATTTGCAATTAAGCAGTTCTTTGGTGTTGTGAATCATAATATACTTCCCTTAAGCATATTATCAAGATAGAGAAATATTGTGGACAAAAGCTGAGAGGGGGGTATTTATTTTGCCGGATAGCCTTAATGACTCAATCAGAAGACATTTTGCCGATAATATTTGGATCTATTTGATAGTAATTTTTTTATTTATTTTTGGAATAAGCCTTGGAGCATTGACTGTAAATAATATTGATGAAGTGGCAAAAACGGATGCAAAAATTTATCTGGAGGGGTTCCTGGAACTGACATCCCAAAATCAGCTGCAATCCGAATCCATATTAAAACAATCAATAAAATTTAACCTTTATTTTGCAATGGTATTGTTTTTTTCGGGATTAGTGTATGTCGGTATAATTATTATTCCCATACTCGTCGCTTTCAGAGGCTTTTGCATAGGTTTTTCAATAGCCTTTCTGACTGGAAATGTGGAAGACAATGGATTTCTTCTTTCACTAGGCTCCGTATTACCCCAAAATATGATATATATACCTGTGATAATTGTAATGGCTGTAATTAGCTTCAATTATTCCATGTGGGCTTTAAGAAGCAAGTACTTTAAGAAATCGGGAACATCTTCCCGTTTATTTACAATCTATGCTCTATCAATGCTTGTTCTGATAATCCTGCTTGTTGCAGGAAGTATTGTGGAAGCATATATAACTTCCCTTATAGTTAAACTAATTGTCCCTTACATAAAATAAGAGTATTATCAGTGTGAATCGTCAATGGATAGTCTTTATGTAAAATTTTCATTTATTGGAGGATTTTCATTATATATGTTGAATATGTTATTGATATTGTAATAGAGGGGATATGATTCTAATGAGTTATATTGAATTGTTTTTGGATTACCTCATAATAAATAAGGAATTGGCGGCAAACACGCTGGAATCCTATAAAAGAGATATAAGACAATTCGAAGATTATCTTAGAGAATATGCTCTTTCTCTGGAAAAGGTTACAAAAACAATTATCATCACATATTTGATTACATTACAGAAAACTGGCAAAGCAACTTCTACAATTTCCAGGAATCTTGCTTCCATAAGGAGCTTTTATCAATTTATGCTAAATGAAAGGTATATTGATACAGATCCGTCAGCTAATCTTGAATCACCCAAGGTGAAAAAAAAGCTTCCGTCAGTACTAACCAAGAAGGAAGTGGAGCTTTTACTCGAACAACCTACCATTGTTGATGCGAAGGGTGCAAGAGATAAAGCAATGCTGGAGCTGCTTTATGCTACGGGTATAAGAGTATCCGAGCTCATTTCATTGAACCTTGACGATGTGGACCTTAATACAGGGCTGATTACATGCAGAAACGGCGGAATTAAGTCAAGATCCATACCTCTTGGCAACATGGCCGTTAAATACATAAAAATATATCTGAATGATTACCGGAGAAAGCTCTGCTCCAATAAGAACAACCAATTGTTGTTTGTAAATTTCCACGGACAGAAAATGACAAGGCAGGGTTTTTGGAAAATCATTAAACATTATACTGCAAAGGCAAATATAAAAAAATCAATAACACCTCATACTCTAAGGCATTCATTTGCAGTTCATCTTATAGAAAACGGCGCCGACCTTCAGTCAATACAAGAAATGCTAGGGCATTCGGATATTTCAACAACCCAAATATACAGCAAGCTGAATAGGAACAAAATAAAAGAAGTATACAGCAAGACTCACCCAAGGGCTTAAAAAGCCCTTTTTAATTTAACTACCTGTGCCGGAGCTCCTTCAGAAAAGTCGCATGGACATATTCAATTTAAGGAGGTGGAAATATGGTAGACAGAGTAATACTTATAGTTTTGGACAGTGTAGGAATAGGTGAAATGCCTGACGCCGGTCTATATGGAGATTCAGGAAGCAATACCCTGGGAAATATTGCAAAGAAAGTAAAAAATTTCAGATTAAAGAATCTTGAAGCTCTTGGCATTGGAAATATTGACAAAAGTCTAGGTTTGCAAATTGCTGAGAAACCTGCAGGAAGCTTCGGTAGGGCAAAAGAAGCTTCTCCCGGGAAGGATACAACCACAGGCCATTGGGAAATAGCCGGAGTAACTTTGACACGGGCATTTCCTACATTTCCGGAGGGCTTTCCTCAAGAACTTATAGATTCCTTTGAAAAGTCCATAGGTGTAAAAATCCTTGGAAATGAAGCAGCATCAGGGACAGAGATAATTACAAGACTTGGTGATAAACATGTAGAGACAGGTTATCCCATAATATATACTTCGGCAGACAGTGTATTTCAAATAGCAGCCCATGAGGAGGTAATACCCCTCCCGAAGCTTTATGAAATATGTGAGAAAGCAAGGGCACTGCTAAAGGACGAGTATGCGGTAGGACGTGTTATTGCAAGGCCGTTTCTTGGAAAAAGCGGAAGCTATAAGCGTACCTCAAACAGAAGGGATTTTTCCTTGAAGCCCATTAGAAAGACAATGCTTGATATTATAGTAGAAAATGGCATGAATGTAACGGCTGTTGGAAAGATAGAAGATATTTTTGCAGGTGAAGGTATTACCGAAGCGGTACATACAAAGGATAATATGGAGGCTGTGGATGAGATTCTGAAGTACATGGCAGAAGGCAAAAAAGGATTGATATTTGCCAATCTTGTGGATTTTGACATGCTTTACGGGCACAGAAATGATACTGAAGGGTATGCGGGTGCCCTTGCATCTTTTGATAACAGGCTTCCTGAGATTTTTGCAGCAATGAAAGACTCAGATATGTTGATTATTACTGCAGATCATGGTTGTGATCCGACTACAAGCAGTACGGATCATTCCAGAGAATACATACCTATATTGGTATATGGCAGGCATGTTAGACAAGGTGCGGACATAGGCACAAGGGAAAGCTTTTCAGATATAGGCGCAACAGTACTGGATTTTTTGGGACTTCCTATAGAAATTGACGGTAAATCCTTTAAGGAGGAAATTTATCAAATCTAACAAATGGAGTGATTTCACATGCAAAAGAACTTGTTATCAGTAATAAATGAAGCCGGAAGTTTTTTACTGGAAAGAGAAGGAGCTGCCCCCAGAATTGCTCTTATACTCGGTTCGGGACTGGGTGAACTAGCGGAGGAAGCAGAGGATAAAAGAGTAATAGAATATAAGGAAATACCCGGATTTCCGGTATCCACAGTGCAGGGACACAAAGGAAGACTTGTATTCGGCAAAATGGGCGGCAAAAGAGTGGTATTCATGCAAGGAAGATTTCATTATTATGAAGGCTATAATATGAAGGAAGTTGCTTTTCCTATATGGGTTTTCAATTTTCTTGGTATAAAGAAGCTTATAGTCACAAATGCGGCCGGAGGAATAAATACAAGCTTCAAGCCCGGAGACTTAATGATAATTAAAGATCATATAAACTATACAAATAATAATCCGCTGATTGGGCCCAACCTTGAAGCTTTAGGCCCTCGGTTCCCTGATATGTCGGCGGCATATTCAAATGAATTGATAGAAATAGTAAGGGAATGTGCCTATTCGAATGGTATAAGGCTGCAGGAGGGAAATTACTTATTCCTTACAGGGCCAAGCTATGAGACACCTGCTGAAATAAGAGCCTTCAGGATATTGGGAGCTGATGCGGTCGGAATGTCTACCGTACCCGAAGTACTGGCTGCAAATCACTGCGGTATTGAAACTGTAGGAATATCCTGCATTACCAATATGGCTGCAGGTATACTGGATGCTCCCCTTAATCACAAAGAGGTTATGGAGACTGCCGAAAGGGTTAAGGGTGACTTTTCCAAGCTTATTAAGAGTGTTGTTGAGAAAATGGAAGTATGATAAATTGGGGGTGGCGATATGAATTTAATGGAGAGAATCGAGAAATCGACGGAATTTATCAGGCGGAACTCAGAGCTTGAGCCGGAGATAGGCATAGTGCTCGGTACCGGATTGGGTTCATTGGGAGATTATATTGATAAGGTATCGGTAATTGATTATGGGGATATACCGGAATTTCCGGTATCTACTGTGTTCGGACACGAAGGAAGGTTAATACTGGGGCATCTTGAGGGGAAAAGAATTATTGCCATGCAAGGGAGATTCCATTACTATGAGGGCTACAGCATGCAGGAGGTTACGATGCCGGTCAGAGTTATGAAGAAACTGGGTATCAAGCTTCTTGTTGCAAGCAATGCCTGCGGAGGATTGAACCCAAGCTTTAAGGCCGGAGACATTATGATAATTACCGACCATATAAACTTCATGGGCACAAATCCTCTGATAGGGCCTAACCTGGAGGAATTCGGGCCTCGTTTTCCTGATATGTCTGAGGTATATGACAGAGGATTGGTTGAACTGCTGGAGAAGATTGCTGCTGTTCAGGGCATAAAAGTACACAAAGGAGTATATGGGGCTGTGAGCGGACCAAACTATTCTACAAAAGCAGAGCTTTCAATGATGATAAAGCTTGGCTCCGATACGGTGGGCATGTCTACGGTACCGGAGGCAATTGTTGCAAGGCACTGCGGACTTAAGGTGGCAGGAGTGTCCTGTATTACTGATATGGCTATTCCAGACACAATGACGGCACCGACTCATGAAGAGATAGTAAAGGTTGCAGAATCAGTAAAACCAAAATTTGTATCTCTGATTAAGCAATTTATAAAAGAGGTGCAGCTTTAATGAGGATGTATGATATTATAGTCAAGAAAAGGAACGGTGGAGAATTGACAAAGGAAGAAATTCAATTCTTCGTAAACGGGTATACAGGCGGAAGGATACCTGACTATCAGGCAGCTGCACTGCTGATGGCCATTTATTTTAGAGGAATGAGCAAAAAGGAAACAGCGGATCTTACAATGGCTATGGTAAACTCGGGCGAGACAGTTGACCTCTCGGCAATAGAAGGAGTGAAGGTTGACAAGCACTCTACGGGAGGAGTAGGAGATAAGATCAGTTTGATTGTTATCCCGCTGGTTGCTTCCTTAGGCATTCCAGTTGCAAAGATGAGCGGCAGAGGATTAGGGCATACCGGAGGAACTATAGATAAGCTGGAATCCATCCCCGGTTTCAGAACGGAATTGACCGGAGAAGAATTTATTTACAATGTGAACAAGTACAAAATGGCTATTTCCGGACAATCAGGAAACCTTGTGCCCGCAGACAAGAAGTTGTATGCTCTAAGGGATGTAACAGCAACTGTTGACAGTATTCCACTGATTGCAAGCTCCATAATGAGTAAAAAGATTGCTTCCGGTGCAGATTGTATAGTTCTTGATGTCAAAGCAGGTTCAGGTGCTTTTATGAAGTCTGTTGAGGAAGCTTGTGAGCTTGCAGGGACAATGGTTGAAATCGGCAAATCATTGAAAAGGAAAATTGTAGCAGTAGTGACTGATATGAGTCAGCCCCTGGGACATGAAGTAGGTAATTCCAACGAAGTAATTGAAGCCATTGATGTACTTAAAGGAAAAGGTCCAAGGGACGAAACTGAAGTGGCATTGACTATTGCTTCCCATATGGCGGTACTCGGTGGTGCTTATGAAGACTTTGAAAAAGCACAGGTGGAATTAAAGGAAGTAATCAGAACCGGTAAGGCTATTGATAAGCTGAAGCTGCTGATACAGATACAAGGCGGGGATCCGGACGTGGTTGACAATATTGAAAAGCTGCCGAAGGCAAAATATCATGTAGAAGTTAGAGCGGTAGAAGAAGGCTATGTTACATCAATTGATGCGGAATGTATAGGTGTTTCTGCAATGCTCTTGGGTGCAGGAAGAAAAACCAAAGAAGACAAAATAGACTATTCAGCCGGAATAAGCATGAAAAAGAAGGTTGGAGATAAAACGCAGCCGGGAGATATCCTATGTGTACTTCATACTAATTTGCAGGACACCGGGGAAGCGGAGCAGATTGCTCTTAAAGCTTACAGTATAGGGAACAAACAAAAAATAATAGAAAAATATATATATGATGTAATCGGATAAACGGTGTATTTTTGTTATAAACGCGAGGAAATGTAAGCTTTTATAGAGCGACTATAACTGATATCATTATTTATGTACAAATTGCTGAATATATTTATAAATTGGAGGAGCAGGTATTATGCAAAAAATCAAATTGCCGTATGGGAAAGGATACATTGAATCAGAAATACCTGAAGAAAGGCTGAATGCCGTTCTGGTTCCGGAATTACATCACTATAAAGCAGAACTAAGCCAGGAGGAGATTGTAAAAAAGGCTGTTGAAAACCCGATAGGGACACCCGCATTAAGGGAAATGGCAAAGGGTAAGAATAAGATTGCCATAATAGCAAGTGATCATACAAGGCCGGTACCCAGCAGAATAATAATGCCGTTAATTCTTTCTGAAATAAGGAAAGGCAATCCGGATGCCGATATTACAATTCTGATATCAACGGGATGCCATAGAGGCACAACAGCTGCTGAGCTTGAGGAAAAGTTCGGACAGGAAATAACTGCTAAGGAAAAAATACATGTCCATGATTGTGATGACAAAAGTATGCTCGTCAATATAGGGTTGCTTCCTTCAGGAGGAGAACTGATAATAAATAAAATAGCTGCAGAAGCAGATTTGCTTGTTTCCGAAGGTTTTATAGAACCTCATTTTTTTGCAGGCTTCTCAGGAGATAGAAAAAGTGTTCTTCCCGGAATTGCAAGCAGAAAAACAGTTATGTACAATCACAATTCACAATTCATAGATGATGCAAAATCAAGAACAGGGGTTCTTGAAGGAAATCCGATACATAAGGATATGCTTCATGCAGCCAGGGCAGTTGGGTTGGATTTTATTGTGAATGTTATTATTAATTCCGATAAAGAGGTGATCTACGCAGTTGCAGGGGACTGCGAGCTTGCTCATATGGAAGGCTGCCGCTTCCTGAAAAACCAGTGCAGGGTTGACAGGGCAATGTCAGACATAGTCATTTCGACAAATGGAGGGTATCCTCTTGACCAGAATATATATCAGGCAGTGAAGGGTATGACGGCAGCCGAAGCAACTGTAAATGAAGGCGGTGTAATAATAATGGCTGCAAAATCAAATGATGGCCATGGAGGAGAAGAATTCTTCAGAACATTCAAGGAAGAAAAAAATATTAATAAGCTGATGGATAGGTTCCTGGCTACTCCGAGAGAAGAGACAATTGCTGATCAATGGCAGTCGCAGATATTCGCGCGCATTTTAAAAAAAGCAGCGGTTGTTTATATATCGGATGCGCCGGAGGAAATGGTAAGGGATTTGCACATGATTCCCGCACAATCTGTGGCAGAAGCTATTGCAAAGGCTGATGTTATATTGGGAAGGAAGGATTCCAAAATTACCGTCATACCGGACGGAGTTTCCGTAATAGTTGAATAGATGTTTTGAAATTGCATAACAGATTCTTCTGTAGGGTAACATAAATGTAAACAAATCAAGTAGGAGGATTGTTATGTATAACTCAGCAAGTATAAAAAAATTATCCTGGAAGCTAATATGTTATATTACCATAATTGCAGTTATTTCTTTTGGATTTACAATTAAGGCATATGCAAGAGAGGATATGAATTTAAATTGTAAATCGGCGGTACTTATGGATTACGGAACGGGTAAAATAATATATGAACAGAATTCCCGGGAAAAATTAGCTCCCGCCAGCGTTACTAAAGTAATGACAATGCTCCTAATAATGGAAGCGTTGGACAGCGGAAAAATAAGCTATGAGGACAAAGTTACCATAAGTCCTCAAGCTTCCAGTAAGAACAGTAAGGGCACCATGCTGCTTTTGGAAGCCGGAGAGGTCAGGACAGTAAAAGAGCTTTTATACGGAATTGCTGTGGAATCGGCAAATGATGCTTGTATTGCAATGGCTGAGCATATATCAGGAAGTGAAGAGGAATTTGTAAAGCTGATGAATAAGAGGGCAAAAGAACTGGGCGCCAATGACAGCAACTTTGTAAATCCCAACGGCCTTCCCGTGAATGGGCATGTAACAACTGCCTATGATGTTGCCATAATGTCAAGAGAACTTCTGAAGCATGAGAAGATATTTGATTTCATATCAAAGTATATGGTAAAGGTTTATGTAGGAAAGAAAAATAATGTACTGAGAGAATTAGTCAATAAGAACAAGATGGTTAGATTCTACGACGATGTGGATGGTATAAAGACGGGATGGACTGAGGAAGCAGGGTATTGTATTTCCGTAACTGCAAAAAGGAATAATCTGAGGCTCATTAGTGTGGTAATGGGTTCTCCGAAGGTGGGTATAAGAAATAAAGATGCACGCAAGCTTATTGATTACGGATTTGCAAATTTCAACAGCTTAATCCTTGCAAAAAAGGATGATAAGATTCAGGAGGTAAATGTTTCAAAGGGCAGTAGGCTGAAAATAAATGCAGTTGCGGAAAGTGATGTTTCAGTACTCTTGAATAAGGGTGAAGAAAAGAATGTAACAAAAAGAGCGGAGCTGCCTGAGGTTCTCAGTGCACCCATCAAGAAAGGCGAAAAGATCGGGGAACTGGTTGTAAGTATAAATGATAAAGAGGTGGGAAGGTACAATTTGATTTCCGATACCGACGTAAGCAAATCCACCTTCCTGAACAACTTAAGGAATGCAATCATATATTGGCTTGGGAATCAGGACAGGTAAATCTATCAAAAGGTGCAGTTAAAAACTGCACCTCAGCTTATACTCTTCTTGCTGCATGGAAGCCTTCATGGACAGCTTGCATTATCTTCCTCGAACTGTTAACATCGCCTACGGGGATGATCTCAACATTTTTTAAAGTGTTTCTGAGTTCTTCCAACAGAGCCCGCCTGGGTTTCAGTCCCAGGGCGCATACTACCGCATCGCCTTTGTATTCAATCTCTTTGTCTTTGTTTATGCACATTACGTGTTTGCCTGTCATTTCAATAATCCTGTGATCGGTATTAACTGCGATGTGAAGCTCAGCAAGCTTTGAGTTCAAAACCCATTTGGTATATATGGGCATATCGGGTGCAATTTCAGGAAGCATATCCAGCATAACAACTTTCTTGCCTTTTTCCGATAGGAACATAGATACCTCACAGCCTACAAGGCCTGCACCGCAGACAATTATATTTTCGCCTTCCGGAATGTTCCCATCCAGAACATCGAGAGGGTCGTATATGGTTTTATCATCTGAGCCCGGGATTTGAGGAATAAATGTGGAAGCACCTGTTGCTACAATAACAACATCGGCATTTTCTTTCTTAATAGTATCAGCTGTGACCTCAACACCGGTTTTTATTTTTGCACCGCAGTTTTGTGTTGCATTAATCAGGTAATTTGTATAATCCCTATAATCCAGTTTAAAATCAGGTATGCTCACATAATAGAGGGCGCCTCCCAGCTCATGTTTTTTTTCAAATAACGTTACATCATGTCCTCTGTATGTTGCAGTGAGTGCGGCTTGCATTCCTGCAGGACCTGCTCCGACAACAA
>JAAYQK010000289.1 GCA_012519325.1 Gracilibacteraceae bacterium
AAAAAATCCTGTCTTACAATATATTAGTAAGATAGGTTTTTTTTCATATTTCTATTGAATTCCGGAAGGAGGATTGCTTATGAGCTATATAAGAACCGTACTGCCCATGAAGGACTATCGGCTGTTCATGGAAATGGAGGGAGGCAGTACGGTAATAGTTGACCTGTCCGGCAAGCTGCAGACGGCGAAATACGCTGAGCTTGCGGATGAGGCATTTTTCAGAACCGCCGTAACTGACGGGGATTATGTCCTATGGGGGAACGGAAGGGTAAGGCTTGCCGTAGGAGAGCTTATGGATGTTATTTTGCTTGGCTAAGTATGAAATTATAAATGGAAGAGGGTGGTTTTATGCGGAATCTGACATTCAAAGGTATGATATCGGTAATTTTGACATTGGTATTGCTTACATCGCAGATTATCCCGGTTGCGGGGTCGGGTACCGATGTGCGCTTTGACAACGGAGCACATTATGCATCCAAGGGGTTAAAAAACTGTTATCCTGACATGGGAAAATGGAGCACAGGCGAGACAAATAGTTTTTATATAGAGCCCCATCCTGAGACAGGAGATGAAATGAAGCCTTCTAATATAAATAATAGTTTTAAATACTTTTGGAGCATGCCCCTTAAGGGCACCAGCGCCCAGACCGAGCTAAAATACAGAGCAAAGCTGCAGGTTTACGGACAAGCTTTGGATAGTGATGTTGCGGGTATATTCCTTAACTTTTGGGCTCCGTTAGGTGACGGGAGGAACGGTACAATAACGGTGGAAAGGATGTTTAATGATTTCAGCGGCTGGAATGATGTAAGCTTTTCAGGTTATGTGCCGGAGGGTGCAACCAGTATGGAGCTTATCCTTGCCGGGGAGAAGGGCATCAGTATACTTGATGATAACAAATGCGAAATATATTTCAGGAATATAGAGGTATATATAACCGATGATGTACCGCCTGTACCCAGAAGTGTGGAATATGGAGAAAGACGCGAATTGGGGACTCCCGAGGAAAGAAAGATGAAGGATTACTACGGGATAGGGGACGATGTATATTGGGATATTGAGTTTAATGAGCCCATATTTGTGAACGATCCGGGTTATCTGGCTTATGCAAGGAGCTTGGGGAGTATTGATAGGTATTCTTTTCTCAATAATCAGCTGTCTCTCAAATACCCGGATGCCAAGCTGGTATTGGACCATGTACGGGACAACAACGGAAGAGGGATATTGCAGCAATTCGGAGAGTTGAAGCTTAAATTCAAATACAGGAACACTGACGGAAGGGATATGACGGGATACGCCTATCCGGTTGATAAGTCCAGATATAATAAAGAGACCTACGGAAATGATTACAGCAAGCAGATAAAGTTCAAATATGCCGTGCGGCCGGGAGATGAGTTCAAGGCTTCGGACATATATGAAATGGTGTTGGAGGGAGGAGTCATCACAGACAATGCCTTCAATCCCATGCCCAATGAATACAGGACGATATCCTTTGACTCAAGCTCCGGAAGCGGATTTGGTATATTCAGGACTTATACCCAGGATTTCAAGGTGGAGACAACAGCTCCGGTCCTGCTGGAGATAAACGGCGGACTGCCCGAGGGAACATTAGACCGTTTTCAAACATTACCTTTGTATTTCAAATTTTCGGAGCCTGTATATATAACAATATCTGATGAAGCTTTTACCAGGCATAACATAAACAAGCTGCATTTTGAGAACTACCAGAGGGCAGGCATGTTTTCAAGCTACGATGCGAAGTTGTTTCTGAATGCACAAAACCGGAACTATAAAGGGGAATGGATTCGTAACGCTCTGGTACCCCTGACGCATACTATGTGAGTGGGAACGGCACAACAATGCTGAAATTCAATTTCGACAACCTGGAGAACAGCTTCGATCCCCTTGAGATAACAGAGAGTGTATTCAGCGATTGGAAGGAAAGTGGCTCGACAGAACGCGTTTCCTACGGGGAGCTGTATGTTATGGATGCAGCCGGGAATAAGGTGCCGCTGCTTCCCGAAGGAGGAGTGAAGCTTTCG
>JAAYQK010000290.1 GCA_012519325.1 Gracilibacteraceae bacterium
AATTCATATTTGCCTCTGCATATTAGAAGTGGTACTATAATTACTATGAAATAATACCACAAAAAAACGGAGGAATATATGAAAGACGCTTTCAGGAAACAAGTACTGCAAGCAAGAAACAGGTTATCAGCAGAAGAGGTATGCCTCCTTAGTGAAAAAGTACTCAACAATTTAAGAAAACAAAGCTTTTTCAATAACTCAGCCCACATAATGGTATATCTTGATTTTAAGAATGAGGTCAAGACAGATTTAATAATAAATTATTGCCTTGAGAACAATAAAAATGTATATGTACCCATTTGTATACCGGAAACTCATGAGCTTTGCATTTCTGGAATAACAAGCCTTGAGGAGCTTCAATCAGGCCATTTCGGCATACGGGAGCCAAAGCCGGAATACATCCGCCTATTCGACAGCAGGCTTGTTGATCTGCTTCTCGTTCCGGGAGCAGCCTTTGACAGCTCGGGAAACAGAATAGGCTATGGGGCGGGCTATTATGACAGGTTTATGAGGCGCCTTGAGCCTGGGGTCACAAAGGCCGCTCTTGCATATTCCTTTCAAATCATAGATACTGTTCCCTCAGGCGAGTATGACATACCCATGGATTACATAGTTACTGAGAAAGGCACCATAAGCTGTACCAATAATAAACCGAGGTGATATTATGCCGTTAGATATTTTTCTTACATTTTTCAAGATAGGTTCCTTTACAATAGGCGGAGGTTATGCAATGCTTCCCATTATTCAGAGAGAGGTTGTCGGCAATAAGAAATGGCTTGGGGAAGAGGAATTTCTGGATTCCATTGCAGTAACCAACAGCCTGCCGGGCCCTCTGGCTATCAATTGCGCTACTTTTGTCGGCTACAGAACAGCAGGGTATGCAGGAGCAGCCGCAGCCGCTCTGGGAGCAGTCATGCCCTCTTTCCTTATAATACTTGTAATAGCTATATTTTTTGCTTCTTTCAGGGAATACCCTATAGTTGATTATGTGTTTTCAGGAATAAGGCCTGCAGTAGTTGCTCTTATTGCCTATGCACTGTTTAAGCTGGTTAAAGCAATGGGAGTGAATCTACTTAACATATCTGTCTCAATTGCGGTACTGCTGCTGATTCTGCTTTTCAATCTCCACCCCATAGTGACTATAGTCGCTTGCGGAGCTCTGGGATTTTTCCTCAATAGAAAGGAGAAAAAACAATGACTGCATTATTAAAGCTTTTTCTGGCCTTCCTGAAAATAGGGGCCTTCAGCTTTGGGGGAGGATATGCAGTGCTGGCACTGATACAGAAAGAAGTGATTGAGAACAACGGTTGGATTTTACCAAAGGATTTTATCGATATAGTTGCTGTAGCTGAAATGACTCCGGGGCCTATTGCTGTCAATTCATCAACCTTTGTGGGCTACAGGGTCGCCGGTATAGCAGGATCGGCAATTGCCACCTTTGCAGTGGTGCTGGTTCCCATAACGATTACGCTGATTGTGTCAGTTTACTATAATAAATTCAAGCACCTGAAGCAGGTCAACTGGGTTATTAAAGGAATACGGCCTGCAGTATTGGGCCTTATTGCAGCTGCCTGTATAAAAATCGCATGGGCTTCAATTGTAGATATTAAAGGCATTATTATCGCTCTTATGGTTTTCCTCGGTATCTATAAATTGAAAATAAACCCCATTATTGCGATAATTGCATCAGGAGTTCTGGGAGTTATATTCTATGGAGTAATTTAATCCTTTCGAGCAATAAGTTCAGGCTCATATTTATATGACCCTGAACTTTTATATATTTGTTTTAAACCTCTGCTCTTTTGTCAATAATACATATGGTGTGAAAAAAACCTGATTTTGTGTTAAAGTAATGTACTCTTCACAACATATGAATCAAAGGAGATGCTTAGTGTAATATCTATGCTGCATGGAAAGAGGTGATTCAGTGACAGTTAGAGCAGGCATTCCCCGGGGAATGTATTATTATAAGTATTACCCCTTCATACGATCCTTCCTTACCGAACTGGGAGCGGAAGTTGTCCCATCTCCCGAAACCACAAAGGAAATACTTGACAAGGGTGTGCTGTACAGCATAGACGATGCTTGTCTTCCGGTAAAGGTGCTCCACGGCCATGCATACAGTCTGAGAGATAAGGTGGATTGTATCCTGATACCGCGACTCACAAGCGTATCAAAAGGCGAATATATATGCCCTAAATTTGGAGGGCTTCCTGAAATGGTGAAATATTCGGTTCCGGATCTGCCTCCTGTTATAGATACGGAGGTAAACCTCAAAAAAAACAGGAACAGTCTGATGAAAGCCATGTATAAAATAGCTTTTACTCTAAAGTTCAGAAACCCTGCAAGGATAAGCAAGAGTATAAAAACAGCACTGAAGGCACATGAGGGCTTTAAAGCATCAGTACATGAAGGCAACACTCCCGACTCCGTAATTGAAGGCATACCGGGAAGGACACATAAAGCTAAAGCCAGGATAGGGCTTATCGGGCATCCATATTTGCTGTATGACAGCTTTGTCAATATGAATCTGATAAAAAAACTGCGGGAGCGGGATATAGAAGTAATTACTCCGGATATGATAGACCCCCATATAGTTAATGAGCATTGTATGGAGCTTCCAAAGAGAATGTATTGGAGCAGCGGCAAAAGCCTAATTGGAAGCGCATTATTCATAATGGACAACAGTGCATTTAACGGAATGCTGATTCTGACCGCATTCGGCTGCGGAATAGATTCTCTGGCCGGAGAATATATTGACAAGCAGGCAAGAAGGTATTATAAAAAACCTTATATGGTGCTGAATATTGATGAGCATACGGGAGATGCAGGCTTTAACACCAGGTTGGAAGCATTTTTTGACTTGTTGAATTGCAATCTTTTTGACACAAAAATATAGAATGGAGGAACATAGATGCGTCTTACATATCCGCACATGGGAGAAGCATATATCGCGGTTAAAAGCATGATGGACGATTTAGGAGTGGAAAGTGTCATACCTGCATTCACTACCGATTCCACATTGAAGCTTGGCTCTTCCATATCACCTGAAACCGTATGCCTGCCCTATAAGATAATGCTTGGGAATTATATAACCAGCATCAAGGCCGGAGCTGATACGATACTAATAACAGGAAGCTGTGGGCCTTGCCGGTTTGGCTATTACGGCCCATTGCAGAAGCAAGCATTATGGGAGGCAGGCTATAAGGATATAGATATTGTAATTCTTGATCCTCCCAGAGAAGGGTATCGTAAGTTTCTTGAGTCATTAAAAAAGGTTGCGGGAAGAAACAGCGGGAGGATTGTTAAATCCTTTTTGAATGCATACAAGGTATGCTGTGAATTGGACAGCATGAATGAATTGCTTTATTATACCAGGCCGAGAGCGGTCAACAAAGCTGAATTGAACACCATCATCCATGAATTCAGATATAATGTGATGGCTGTCAAGGAGTCCGCCCAAATGCTGGAACTGATCCATGATACCAAAAGAAGAATAAAAAGTGTAGATATTGACACAAACCTGAAACCCATTAAAATTGGAATTATCGGAGAAATATATACAATAATTGAACCTTTCTCCAATCTTAATACGGAGGAAAGGCTCGGAAACCTGGGCGTTGAGGTACACCGCTCAATGACGGTAAGGGATTGGGCCCGGAACAACATAATTCTGCCTGTCACAGGACGTAAGGGATATAAGCTGGAAAAAAAACTGTCAAAGCCTTACCTGCCTGTTATGATAGGAGGGCATACACAGGAGTGTATTGGCCACGCAGTACATTATGCAAAAACAGGCTATGACGGACTTGTCCAGATTTATCCCATGACCTGCATGCCTGAAATAGTATCCCGTTCCATACTTCCGCAGGTGGAAAAGGATTATAATATACCGATACTTTACCTGATAGTTGATGAGCAGACAGGGGAGGCAGGCTTCCAGACAAGGCTGGAGGCATTTGTGGACTATGTATATGCCAGGCATGAGACACAGGGCACTAGACACTAGACACGGTCTTCAGAGTCATCGGCATATTCTTCCGACCTATCCTTGAATTGTGA
>JAAYQK010000291.1 GCA_012519325.1 Gracilibacteraceae bacterium
CCGAGCAGATAGATAAGCTGTATGAGTATCTGGAAACTAAAGGCATAGATGTAGTCGGAGCAATTGATAGTGAGATGGATTTACCTCCCCTTGATGAGGATGCGGAGGATGCGGAGGAAGTGGACCTTGATATAAGCGTTCCGGGAGGTATCAGTATAGATGATCCTGTCAGAATGTATCTTAAGGAAATAGGAAAAGTGCCTTTGTTAACTCCCGAAGAAGAGATAGACCTAGCAAACAGAATAAAGAAAAATGATTCTGATGCAAAAAGGAAGCTGACGGAAGCAAACCTCAGATTGGTAGTCAGTATAGCAAAGAGATATGTTGGAAGAGGTATGCTGTTTCTGGATCTTATTCAGGAAGGAAATCTGGGGCTTATAAAGGCTGTTGAAAAGTTTGACTATACTAAGGGATTTAAATTCAGCACTTATGCTACCTGGTGGATCAGGCAGGCAATAACCAGAGCTATAGCCGACCAGGCAAGGACAATAAGAATACCTGTGCATATGGTTGAAACAATAAACAAGCTTATAAGAGTTTCAAGGCAGCTCTTGCAAGAGCTTGGCAGAGATCCTGTCCCCGAGGAAATTGCCGCTGAAATGGGGATGTCAGAGGATAAGGTGAGGGAGATAATGAAAATAGCCCAGGAGCCTGTTTCTCTTGAAACCCCTATCGGGGAAGAGGAAGACAGTCATTTGGGGGACTTCATACCTGATGAAGATGCTCCTGCACCGGCCGAATCAGCAGCATTTACATTACTTAAGGAACAGCTGATGGAGGTGCTTGATACTTTGACTCCAAGGGAAGAAAAAGTGCTTAAGCTGAGGTTCGGCCTGGAGGATGGAAGAGCGAGGACATTAGAGGAAGTGGGCAAAGAATTTAATGTTACCAGAGAGCGCATAAGGCAGATAGAGGCAAAAGCATTGAGAAAGCTCAGACATCCAAGCAGAAGCAAAAAATTGAAGGATTTCCTTGAATAAACCAAAATTTGCTGTTGACTTTCACAGTGAAAGTTAGTAAAATAATATTTGTCAGTTTAAAGTTCCTCAATAGCTCAGTCGGTAGAGCATGCGGCTGTTAACCGCAGGGTCGTTGGTTCGAGTCCAACTTGAGGAGCCATTTTCGGGCCTTTAGCTCAGTTGGTTAGAGCAACCGGCTCATAACCGGTTGGTCCGGGGTTCGAGTCCCTGAAGGCCCACCATTTATGACGATGATAAACCTGATACGAAAGTATCGGGTTTTGTATGCATAACGGCAAGCCTTGTATTCTATTTTCCGGTTTCTATTCTTTGGTATGCGGCGATTATTTTTGCTGCATTTTTCTCAAGTCTTTACATAGTAAACTGGGGGTTTCACTTCAAATTTTTTTTCAATGCTGAAGAACGTTTCAAAACAGCAGCAGATGTGCTTATTTATTCCAATATTTTTATGATAGCTATAAATGTACTGACAGTAGTCACCTCTGCACTTGTTGGACTCACAGTTTCAATTCTGGCTTTTGCGGCAGCATTGATACTCAGGAATCTTCCTGCCGGCATAAAGAAAGCCTATATCTTGTATATTGCTATAATTATGATAGGACTCTCCTATATATCATTTATGTGGCTTGACAGATCCATAGCAAGTTATTTGATTATCAATACTCTTATGCTCGGCGGCTTTGGAGTGTGTGACTTGTTCTGGTGGAGTGTTTTGGGAAGCTATCTGGATTACCACGAAAATCCCGCAAGAATATTCGGGATAGGGCTGTCAATGAATGTTCTTGGAATACTTATTGGCGGTTTAATCGGAAACAGTATAAACGTTGCTGAAAACTATTATATGACAACGTCAGTATTGGCATTAGTAGTTGTATTTACTGCCTTAATCATATTGCCTCTTCTTAATGGTGAGCTTATCAGGCATCTGAAGAAACATGAATTTGTAATGAAGTATGCAGGCTTGGCAGATGGTGGACAGAGTAAAGCATTTATTGATTTTCAGGTAGAAAGACATTTTACGGAAAAGGAGACTGAGGTAGTGAAATTGCTGCTGGGGGGATATACATACAAGGAGATAGCAAAAAATCTTTATATCAGTGAAAACACGATTAAATATCACATAAAAAATATTTACCAAAAGCTTGGTATTAATAATAAAATGGATCTTATAAAAATGTTCTCGAATAATGAAAAATTAAAATAATAAACATTGTTCATTCATATGCTCCCTACCTATTTTGTGTAGTAATATTTGCAGCAGCTTCAAAGGGGGGATGGCACCTTGTGGAAACGAAATATCTCCCATCATCAAATGATATTAGCATTCTGGGCGGTTCATTAAACAGGGGGGAGGTCTTTGACCGAAGGAAACATGACTATCTCACATTCCCGAAAAACCAGCAGCGGAGATCATATAGCCCATATTAACTATCAGGTTACATGGGACACTCCTCCTGCTTACATTGCCCCGGGAGCAAAAACCGGATTCAATGTTGAGATGAAAGTACTGGATTATTCCGCTTCATGGGGTTCTTTATACAAAGTAAACGCACACTTCGATTCCGGTGAACTTGCCAGTGCTGATTATGCAACATCAGGCCTGATAAGGTTCCAATCCGATATCGGAGAAACGCATATAATAAACACTAAAACCTATTTTGAAAACAGCAAGGTAATTCCGGAAGGCAAAGCCGGAGATAAGAAAGCTATTTGGTTGAATTTGGGTGACAATTACGGTTATTGCTATCTTTATGAATGGAAAGAAGGGATACCTGCTGCTGCACAATCCGATACGCCTGTTCTGATCGGAGAGTGGAATATTAATGCCAACAATATCCGGGGCAAGATCGATATTGCCAATCAGACTGGCACCCAGTTCTCGGGGGGTAGTGCATATTGACTCGGGAAGAACAGAACAACTTATTAATGGAAATATTTCCGATAACAGGGTAACCTTTACACGAATGTGGGACAGCAGTGCGTTACGGCAGGATTATACCGGGGAGCTGACAATTGACTCAAATGGAAAGGCAACATTAAGTGGAACCTTTACCCAAAATGGTGCAGGCAGTTACAAATGGACTAGGCTATCGCATGTTCAGATCGACTTCAAAAAGTAGCCTTGGAATTTCTGTAACGGACTTTTATATCACCAGTACCTCTTATGCCGATGTAAACGTTGAGTCTGACACAACATATTATTATACCGTAAAGCCGGTGCTTGCAGAAGCAAAACCTTTTGAAGGGACAGATGAAAAATTAGGTGATGTGATTGCCACATTTACAGTTAAAACCGGAAGTCAGGTATATAAGCCGGGAAGTTTCAAACACTTCATAATGCTTAAGTTTGACAGTCCGACTATGAGTGTGGACGGTGTAAGTCAGGAAGTTGATCCCGGACGTGGAACTTCACCTATAACCATATCCGGAAGAACCATGGTGCCTATACGTGCTGTGGTTGAAGCCATGGGGGAAACGGTGGAATGGGACGGCGCCACCCAAAAGGTTACTCTTAAAGCCAGAGGAAATATTGTCGAGATGTGGCTGGGGAAAACTGATATGAACATAAATGGTGCAAGTAAGAAGATGGATGTGGCTCCTGCATCTAGAAATGGAAGAACCTTTGTTCCTGTAAGATTTGCAGCAGAGAATCTTGACTGCAAGGTGGACTGGATCAACAGCACCAAGGAAGCAGTTATTGTATATGAAGAATAAATGAAGCATAGATTTCAATAAAGGATTTAGCCCGGGAGTTTTGTCGCAAGACAAGGTTCCTGGGCTTTTCATAGCATTTTGTTTATTTGTTCCGCCCGCCGGTCGTTTTTTTATTTTTCACTTTCACAATCCTGTTTTTCTATAATGTTGTTTATTACCTTCATGGTTTTAAGCTGGTTGGACAGATTCTCTGCTTCCTCCTCCCACTCTTTTGTGGTACCTCCCCATTTAAATTTTTGAATCACTTCCGGCTTGATATGCAGTCTCTTGCTCATTTTTTTCACTCCTTATACTATATATTTTCTCATTTATTAATAAAAAAATTAATAAAGTGTAGTATAATGTTATAAAGACGCCAGGTGCGAGACACATATATCAATGCCAGGCTGCGGGGTGTGGGAAATTTGAAGCTTACTCCAAGGTTGAAAATAATTGCTGACAGTGTAAAAGGCTTTGATACACTGGCAGATATCGGTTCAGACCATGCATATATACCAATATATACAGTAAGAAACGGATGGGTGAAAAGTGCTGTTGCCACAGATGTGAACAGCGGCCCCGCAGAAATATCAAGAGAAAGAATCAGGAATTACGAACTGGAGTCGAGGATATGCGTACGCCAGGGAAACGGTCTTCAGGTATTAAATTCGGGAGAAGCTGAGGTTATTATTATTGCCGGTATGGGAGGAATTCTAATAAGAGATATTTTGGATAAGGGTGCAAAGGTGGCGGAAAGTGCCAAAGTATTAATCCTTCAGCCGATGAGAGATTCCGAAAAGGTAAGAGCATGGCTTTTTGAACATGGTTTTGAAATAATTGACGAGGAACTGGTAAGGGATCAGGGGAAAATATATGAAGTCATATGGTCAAAGCCTGGCGGTGAAGCAAGGGACGCAAAGAGACCATTGTTCATAGGAGATAGGCTTATTGAAAAAAAGCATCCCCTTTTGGCAGAATTTATTAGCAGAAGAATAAATGAATTGGAGAAGGTCATGGTTGCGTTGGAGGACGCGAATTCGGACAAATGCAGGGAGAGAGCCGAAGAATGCAAGGCAATGCTGGTTTATTACAGGGAGGTGGCAGAGTGGGTACGATAAAATGTCAGGCCATAGCAGGAATATTGGATGAGTTGGCGCCCAGGAGACTTGCTGAAAGCTGGGATAACGTAGGCTTGCTGGTGGGGGACGGAAGAAAGACCGTAAACCGTGTCATGGTATGCCTTGATGCACCGGAATGGGTGATTGAGGAAGCCGTAGATAATAACATAGACATGATAATATCCCATCATCCTATAATTTTCAGCGGGATAAAAAGAGTTAATATGGATACTGCCTTAGGCAGGAAGCTTATAAAACTTGTAAAGAATGATATATCTCTGTACTGCCTTCATACCAATTTTGATATTGTGTCAGGAGGACTTAATGATATATTTGCAAGGAAACTTGGATTTTCACGCTCTGCAATTATTGAAGAGACATACAGGGAGAAGCTTTTCAAACTGGTTGTTTACGTGCCTGTGGGATACGAGGACAGTGTTGCCGATGCAATGTGCCGTGCAGGTGCGGGTTATTTAGGCAAGTACAGCGGCTGTACCTTCAGAAGCAAAGGAACCGGTACCTTTGAACCTCAGGAAGGAGCAAAGCCTTTTCTTGGAAGCATAGGAAACCTTGAAAGAGTCGAGGAATTCAGAGTGGAGACAATAGTTTCGGAAAAGCTGTTGAGTAAAGCGGTTGGAGAGATGTTGAAGGTTCATCCCTATGAGGAAGCAGCTTATGATATATATGAAACAAAAAATGAAGGCCAGGTGATGGGACTTGGAAGAATTGCCGGGCTTGAAAGGGAGACAACCCTCTCAATGTTTGCCGATAGCGTGAAAACCTTGTTGGATGTCCAAAATATAAGATATGCAGGAGACCCGAACAGGAGAATTAAAAAGGTTGCGCTTTTGAATGGTTCAGGAGGTAAATTTATAAGCTCCGCAAGATTTGCCGGGGCTGATGTACTTGTAACCGGAGACATTCAGTATCACGATATTCTTGATGCCTTGGAAATGGGCTTGTGTGTAATTGATGCAGGCCATTATGCCACAGAGAAAATAATGATGAAATATATAACTGAATTTTTGAAGAACAAATTCAGAGAGTTGGAGGTTGATGTGGATGTTGTTGAATCAAACTCAAACACGGAAATCCTTAGAATGCTATAGGAATAGTCATCTATTCCTATATTATTTTTATAAAAAGGGGATGGTCTGATGAATTTATCATTGCTTTATGAACTTCAGTACCTGCATAAGGAAATGAATGCTATTACAAGGAAACTCAAAGAGATTAATGAATCCAATGACATGGATAAGTATAAGGATGAGTATCAGAGGCTTAGAAATGAGTATTTAAAAAGTGAGGAAAAACTGAAGAAAAATGCTTGCCAGCAGGAAATCAGGAATAATGAGATAAAGAATCTGGATTACAGCAAAAAGTCATCGGAAGAAATCAAGTTCAGCAGAGAAACAAACACAATCAAAAAATTAGAAAGTATTGAAAAGCAGCTTGAAAAGCTTGAAGAAAAAAAGCGGGCAGCAGAAGATGATATAATAAAACTCATTAATGAAGCGAATAATATTAAAAAAGAGCTTGTTGAGACAAAAAAGAAGCTGGTGTTTATTAAGAAAAAATATTTAAGCTGCAAAGAAAGCGTCCACAAGTCAGTAAGGGAGCTTGAAGCACAAAAAACAGAGCTACAGGCCCAGATTGACAATTTGATGAAATCTGTTGATAAAGAAAGCTTTGAAGTATATAACAGGCTGATAAAAACACATTCTGATCCTATTGCCCTTGTGAAGAATCGTATTTGCAGCGGATGCAAGATGGAAGTTCCTGCTATGGATTACGAGGCTTTGAAGACAGGAAATGAAGAAATGAGATGTCAAAACTGCGGTAGGATTTTATTTTTCAGGAAGCCTTGATATATGACTAAAAGAATTTAAATGGCAAATTAACATAACATATACAGATTACCTTAAAATATCATGTTGACCTAATCTCCTTTAGAATATATAATAAATATCTGACGATAAGATTAATAAAATATTTTTTGAGTAAGCCAGATGATCGCGTGTGCATTTATGCATACGAGGAAAGTCCGGGCTCCATAGGGCAGGGTGCCGGGTAACCCCCGGTGGAGGCAACTCTAAGGATAGTGCAACAGAGATATACCGCCATTGAGAGGTATCTCACTTCTCAATAGGTAAGGGTGGAAAGGCGAGGTAAGAGCTCACCAGCGGTTAGGTAACTAACCGGCTATGTAAACCCCACTTGGAGCAAGACCAAATAGGGAGGCAGTTGAAGCCTGGGCTTCAACAGGAACGGCCCGTTCCGCTTCCGGGTAAGGTCGCTTGAGCTTGCCGGTGACGGTAAGCCTAGATAGATGATCATCTAATACAGAACCCGGCTTATAGACTTACTCAGAAAATGTATAAGCACTGCTTAACGGCAGTGTTTTTTTGTTAACAATATCTAGTGACCGGTTACCCGTGACTTGTGGCTGAAAAGTGTGTTCTTAAGCTGTCTTGGGGTAAAAGTACCTGTAAGTAAGAGTACCAGAAAAAAGAATATAAGGCCTGCAATGCTTGATACCGTCATATTGAAGCTTTCTGCAGCCTTTGCTGTAAGGTACAGATTGCAGCACTTGATAATGATGAACATTCCGATAAAGGCAAATAAAGGCTTTAAAAAAATATTGGCATAATCGATATTTATATTTGGAATACGCTTCAAGTCCGCAAGATTCCAAACACAAATCAGCACCGCACTTGCACAGAATCCTATCACAAATCCGTAAATCCCTATAAAGGGTATCGGTATGAGGAAATATGAGCATATGACAGATATAGCAATATGAAGGATTGAGTTCTTAAGAACCACATGCTGCCTGCCGACACCGTTTAGAATCGCAAATAAAGTGAACTGCCAGTATTCAAAGGGACATACGAAGGACATCCAGAAAAGCATGCTGCCTGCTTCGGGACATTTGAAGAATATCTTGCAAAGCTCCCAGGGAAATACTATGAAAAGGGCTGTGGAAGCAAAGGCGATTGCTGAGGTAATTTTGAGAGAGTCATTGCATTTCTTGTTAAGCGCCGTCCAATTGCCTGTGGCATAGGAGGCAGCTATAGCAGGAACCAGTGTAATACCAAGGGAAGAAACAATTATGAAAGGGAAAAAAAGCAGGGGCATAACCATACCGGTTACCTGTCCGTACAGGGATAGTGCATTTGAATTGCTGAAGCCTGCCGCGCGAAGCTGCATAGGTATCAGAACGGCTGTTATCATGTCCATGATTGTTGTCAGGGCACCGCTTAAAGACAAAGGAAGGGCCGTTTTCAGTATTTTCATTATTATATGGATTGTTGAGTCGGTCTGTGCAAAAGCTGCAGCAGGCCTATTGGCTCTATAGCAGAAGTACAACAACACCAGGCTGATGAGCTCTCCTGCTGCCATCGCTGTCATTACACCCCCGCAGACATATTCAATTCCGTAAGGCAGCAGGAAATATGTGGTTAGAACAAGTCCTCCCAGCCGAATCAGCTTTTCAAGTATATCGATTAGTGCAGGGGGCTTAACATACTGGAGTCCATAAAAATATCCTTTTAATACGGCACCTATTGATATAAAAAATATTGCAGGGGTAAATACCATAATCGAGAGAAAGGTCCTGCTGTCCTTGAGAACAAATTTTGCCAGATATTCGGCATTAAAGAATATAAGGGTGCAAAGGGCCAAGCTCCACATCCCTATTGTAATGCAGCAGATTTGTATAATTTTATACATATTCCTGTAATTGCTGCGGGGAGCTTGTTCAGCAATCAGCTTTGATACTGCCGTCGTTATTCCGCCCGAAACCAGGGTGATAAAAAGCATATATAAAGGAAGTATCAGCTGATATACCCCTATGCCTTCAGAACCTATAGCCCTGGTAAGGAATACCCTGTATATGAAGGATAGGGATCCGGTAATAAGGTTTGTCATTGTAAGAATAAATGCCCCTTGTATGTACGTGAGTTTTTTCACTGTTTATTCACTCCTTCTAAAGGCCATGTAACAAAGAGGAGGATATCCCCCGCTATGCTGTCATGCATATATACCCTAATAAATAAGTATTATGGGAGCAAGTACAATATTAGTATTATTTGGTACGGGGTTGCGAGGTTCGGAGTTATGGGGAATTAAGATGGGCTTTGAAGTGAGAAATGAAGAAAAAAAAGGCAGCCGGGATTCGGCTGCCGAGAGAGTGATATGACCAAGATTTGATTTATTCTTTTTCTATTTCTGCCAGAATGCCGTTTGTAAATTTTAAGGTCAACTTATCGCTTATTTTCAGATCTTCAAGCCTTTCAGTTTTATCGTCAATAATTATCTTGACATCTGAATCCACCGTATAGGTTTTGGTTGTGCCGTCGACCTCCAAAGTAATTTTCTTGGTTTTGCTGATGTTGATTCCAATAAGTGTGCCCGTTATCTCTGTTTCATTATCTTCTGCTATGACCTCGGTTACTTTATCATCTATTATTTCTGCTTTTACCTCCATACCCACTTCAAAATCCGAAAAGCTTGCATCTTCATCACCATTTACTGTTATTTCGGCATTGGCCGGAATTGTGAGGGTCACAGTCTTGCCGTCCGATTTCTTAACTCTTATTGCCTTGCTGCCTGAGCTGATTGCACTGATTATTCCTTCTACTGTAACAATCTCATTCAACTTTGTTATTTTTGTTTCAGACAGCTTATTGTTGTCCTCATCAACAAACCTGACGGTATCTATACCGTTAAAATTCTTGAATCTTACAATGCTGTACGGATATACCGAATTGCTGCCTCTGGCGGATGAAGGAGTTTCGGTATCAACTACGGCTTTGATAGTATACTTGTTACCGTTTTCAATCCTGTAAACATCATCTATGCTGATTTTATTATCCTCTGAATTCTTCTTGCCCATAGTGGCTATAAGATAGATATAGTTGTTGTATTCATAAGCCTTGTAATTCTTATTCAGCTTCAGATAATCAACCTGATCCTTCAATCTGGACGGCAAATCATCGTAATCAACTTCGGTAAAGGAAATTTTGTCTTCGCCGGTATCTTCTGCAGTAATTTTTGTAACCTTACCATCGGTTATTTCGATTTCAACACTCATTCCTTCCTCAAGATCTGAGAACTTTGCATCATCACCATTTACAATAATTTCAGCAGCGGAAGGAATGGTATATTTTACTTTTGAACCGTTTGGCTTTTCGATTCTTATTGTTTTGCTGCTGGATACCAGACCGTAAATTTTACCTTCTACTATGGTTATTTCATCAAGCTCTTCAATTTCCACGCTGTCAAGTTCATACTCATCTTCGTCGACGAATATTACTTCTTCAATGCGGTCGAAGCTCTTGAATTTTACTACACTGTACGGATAGGTGATTGCCTGGGTGACATTGGAGCGGGAAGAAGGTTCGTCCGTATCAACTACCGCTTTAATAGTGTACTCATCGTCATCCTCAATCTTATACACCTTTTCTATATCTATATCATAACCTCCGGTTCGCTGTCTGCCCATTGCAGCTACAAGGTAAATATAGCCGTCGTATTCGTATGCGGCATAGCTTTCCTTAGATTTCATGTCACCTATTTCATCTTTAAGTACATCAGGAAGATTGCTGTCAGATACAGTACGGAAGGAGACTTCTGTTACTTTTTTATCATTGTCGTTTTTAGCATCTTCTAAAACTTCAATAAATATTACATCCTTGCCATCATTTAATGTAAGCTGCAGAACATCACCCTTTACCAGGTCTTCTATAGTCTCAAAGGAACCGTCTCTATAAACCTGTGCATTCTCAAGCACATCGTAAGTGACAGTGCTTCCTTTTACTTTTACTGTTATTTCATTGTCATCAACATCTGCAGAGACAAATACTACACCATTCTTTCTGTTTTCAGTATCCGGGAGTTCAAATATGCCTTCAGCCCTGTCGAGCAGTACGGCCATTTCTGCTCTTGTTACAGGTTCCATAGGCTTGAACATATTTTTTTCATTACCAATCATTATATTCAGTTTGTTTACAAGATACACATAACCAACTGATTTATCAGGTACTGCTTTGCCGTCTTTGAAGTCCAGGTCTTTATCCATATGCTTTAAAGCTTCTTTGGTTTTTCCCATTGCTCTTATGATATATTTTGCTATTTCGTGACGTTTTGCCGGTTTGTTCGGATCAAAGCCTTTCAATTCTTCAGGCAGCAGGATCCCTTTTTCTATCGCCATGAATACATAGCCATAACCCCAATTAGGAATTATGCCTATATAAAATGGATGAACTATTTTGCCCATGCTGTCAGCTTTCTTATTATCACCTGTAAGCCTCATCACCATTGCAAAGGCTTCTACATGAGTAACATTATTTCTTGGTGCATACTTGCCGTTGCCTATGCCTCCGATAATTCCCTTTCCCGCCAATTTTTCAATGGCATTGAGAGCCCAATTAACATCATAACAATCAGTAAATTTGTAATTCTTCACATTGCCCTTTCCGTTATTTTTACCAGGACTCATAACCTTTACAGTAATGCGGGCAGCTGCTGCCGGCTTTTTAAAATCTGCTGCAAAAACCGTAGTAGTTAAGGAAGAGAGCGTGAATACTACTGCAATTCCTAGTGCCATCAACCTTTTCTTCAACATAAGATTTCCTCCTTGTTTCTTATTTCTAATATACACTTCGAAGGTTGGTCATGGATTTTGGGAGTAATTTGAAAGATATTTCATTGAATCATATATATTGACAATGTTTCTTCATTATGATATGTTAAGAAAAAAAGATGACCTTTAATTTAGTCCTGTGAGGCTGGTAAGGTTTTGATATAATATTAATTGGTTAGTATTACCTTCATGCCTGCAGGCATGAAGGTTTTTTACCGTACAGGAAAGTAAAACTTTCCTATGGGCTACTGGTAACCTTTAATTAATAGTCCCGAGAGACTAAGAAGGAGGATAAATATATGAGCCTAAAAGGCAGACATTTGATTGATCCCAATGATTTCACCATGGAGGAGCTGAATGAGATTTTTAACCTGGCTGACAGGATGGTGGAGGAGAGGGATGCATTCGGGGAAATATGCAAGGGAAAAATACTGGGGACACTTTTTTATGAACCAAGTACAAGAACAAGGTTGAGTTTTGAATCAGCAATGCTTAGAATGGGAGGGAAAGTGCTCGGATTTTCCGATGCGGGTACAAGCTCGGTTTCAAAGGGGGAAAGCATAGCAGACACAATACGGGTACTTAGCTCATATGCTGATGTGATGGTAATGAGGCATCCCAAAGAGGGAGCGCCTAAGCTTGCCTCTGAGTATTCTTTCATACCTGTTATAAACGGAGGTGACGGAGGCCATCAGCATCCGACGCAGACTTTGACGGACATGCTTACTATAAGAAGATACAAAGGGACATTGGAGAACCAGACAATTGCTTTCTGCGGGGATCTTAAATTCGGAAGGACGGTTCATTCTCTGATAAGTGCCTTATCTAACTACAAAGGCTCAAAGTTTGTACTTATATCACCTGCAGAACTCAGGCTCCCCGGACACCTGAAGTCAAGCCTCCTGGAAAAGCATAATGTGAGTATTTATGAGACTGAAAGTCTTGAAGAAGTAATAAACCAGATTGATGTACTGTATATGACGAGGATTCAGAAAGAAAGGTTTTTCAATGAAGCAGACTACATGAGGCTTAAGGACAGTTATATTCTGGACAGACACAAGCTTAAGGATTCCAAAGAGGATATGCTGGTAATGCATCCTCTTCCAAGGGTTAACGAAATAAGCTATGATGTTGATGATGACAAGAGGGCAATATACTTTAAACAGGCTGAACTTGGCATATATGTGAGAATGGCGCTCATAGCGCTATTATTGGGGGTGAATGTGAATGCTTACAGTTAACAGCATTAACTGCGGGATAGTAATAGACCACATTACTGCGGGAAATGGAATAAAAATATTTGAGAAGCTTAAGCTAGACGAGGTGAATTTCCCGGTGGTGCTTCTTATTAATGTACCAAGCAGCAAGCTTGGTAAAAAGGATATTATTAAAATCGAGAATAAGATAGACGTGGATATTACTATGCTGGGATTGATAGACCCGGAGATAACAGTAAACATAATTGAAAACGATAAGATAGTCAAAAAAATGAATACAGTTATACCCAAAGAAGTTCAGGGCTTGTTTAAGTGCAAAAACCCCAGATGTGTAAGCAATTTTGATGAATATGTGACTCCCAAGTTCAGACTTGTCAAAGCCAACGGAAAGATTCATTATCGATGCAATTATTGTGAAGAATTGACATCGTACAGTATATAAGATGTAGGTTCTTTACAATTTGCCTGCATGTACCCGGGATTTTTATAGTATAATTAGGAAAAGGAGGTATTATCATGAAGATACCTGAGTTTTCCACAGGAATGTCAAAATCGGTTCAAAAGGTCATATCTAAAGAAGATACCGCATTGAATTTTGGCAGCGGAGCTTTAAAGACCCTGTTGGCAACACCGACTCTTGCGGCACTAATGATTGAAGCTGCAGTAAATGTTATACAATCGGGAAAAGCATAGAGATTAAGCATGAGCATCCAACCAAGGAAGGAATGACCGTAACTGTAACTGCTGAACTGGCTGAGGTTAATGAAAATATGCTGTCCTTTGAAATTACGGCTTATGATGAGATTGGAAGAATCGGCACAGGCTATCATGTCAGACAGATTGTGAATTATGATATTCTTATGAAGAGGGTTGATGAGAGGATTGGAATGCTGGAGAACAGACCCTAAAAAAATTCAAAAAATTAGTTGTAATTTTCATTCTTCTCGAATATAATAGGTATATATTTAAAAATGAATGAGTTCAATTAATCGCTTAATCCCTTCGGAAGGGAACGGGGGAACCAAAAATTGGGGTGAATCCTGCAATGCAGGTAGGGCTATACTCTTTCAGTCCGAACCCGTCAGCTAACCTCGTAAGCGTGGGAAGAGGAGGACTGGGTGTAATTTGATGTAATTGCAGCCGTGGTTTGCTCCACGGTTTTTTATATCCCAAATTACTCTCTATCGCCCGGCACCTCCTTTATTAAGAAAAAGGAGGTATTGAAATGTCTGCAGTAACCAATTCATACAGTGTTGTGAATCCATATCATCTAAAAAAGCTGCTCAGAGTGAGAAAAGCCCAAAGCAGTGATATCAATGGGATATATGACGTTGCATCCAGCGTGGGAACCTCTGAAAAAATATCTGAACAGGGTTTTCTGATAGATGATTATTTATCAAAGCCTTTCTATTATAAAAAGAAGATTGGTCATTGGATTGAAAATTTGGAATATTTTTATGTTGCTGAATATGATAAAATTTACGGATTTATGATGGCTTATACCAAAAAGGAATGGTTAAAGGAGAACCCCAACTGGATTCAAGACGTGTACTGGAATCCGGAATTTGATTTAAGCTGGTTGAATAATTTTATAGTAGTTGATAAAACTGCAGTATTTGCAGATTTGACCGGAATGGGAATAGGAAGCCTTATTTATAAAAGGCTGCTGGAGGATTTGAAGGTTGAAGGCATAGAGCATATTTTCGCCGAGACTATAATAAGCCCTCAGCCAAATTTTGCTTCCCTACAGTTCAGGAAAAAGCAGAAGTACAGTCTTGCAGGGTTTCGTTATGAAAAGTACAATAACATTCTTTATACTGATTTGATATATCATAAAAAAGCGGAATAGCTGTCCTGGTCTTAACGTCAGCATTGCCGCTGAGGCTTTGCCAAAGGAGATGCCTGGTATGTCGGAGGATAGTCTATAAAAGACCATAGCTCGAGAGCTATGGTCTTTTAATAATATTATCTACCGGACATGCTTCTTTCAGCCTGCTCGATTAATCTCTTCACCATTGTTCCGCCTACTCTGCCTGCGTCTCTTGACGTAATGTCACCATTATATCCTTCTTTTAAATTTACACCTACTTCGGATGCTACTTCAAATTTCATCCTGTCAAGTGCTGCTGCTGCCTGAGGTACTACTTTTTGATTATTCCTAGCCATTTATATCACCTCCTGATATTATGTTTTACTGAATTGAGAATAATATTAGTGTAATATTATTGGTCTGATTCCAACTTTAGCTTGCAATCGAAATGAAGATATGATATAAAATAATTAAAAGTCAAAGAAAGTCAAAGTCAAATATTTGGAGGTTAACAGCATGGATATTAATAAATTAACGCAAAAGGCCCAAGAGGCTGTTCTGGAATCACAGAGCCTGGCAATAAAGTATAATCATCAGACCATTGAAGGAGAGCATCTGCATTATGCAATAATTTTGCAGAATGAAGGCTTAATTCCGAGGCTGCTTACAAAAATGAATGTACCCTTTGATTTCTACTATAAAGATATAACTGACCTTCTTGAAAAAATTCCCAAGGTATATGGAAAGGCAGCCTCTTTTCCTTATGTTTCCAGAAGGTTCGAAGAACTATTCATAAAAGCTGAGGAGATAGCACGAAAATTTCAGGATGAATATATAAGTGTAGAGCATATTTACTTAGCATTGATTGATGAAACAAATACACCCTCTTCAAAAGTTATTAAGAAATACGGTATAACGAGAGATAAATTTTTAAGAGAGCTTTCTACTGTAAGAAGCAATCAGCGTATTACCAGCCAGAATCCTGAAGGAACTTATGAAGCACTGGAAAAGTTCGGCCGTGATCTGGTAGAGGATGCACGCAAAGGGAAGCTTGATCCTGTGATAGGCAGGGACAATGAAATCAGGAGAATAATCAGGATACTGTCCAGGAGAACAAAAAACAATCCTGTGCTTATAGGAGAGCCGGGGGTAGGGAAAACTGCCGCAGTAGAAGGTCTGGCCCAACGGATTATGAAGGGTGATGTGCCTGAGGGGCTGAAGAATAAGACAATTTTCTCCCTCGACATGGGTGCGCTTATTGCCGGTGCAAAGTACAGGGGCGAATTTGAGGAAAGGCTCAAAGCAGTCCTGAAGGAAGTAGAGAAATCAAACGGCAGAATCATCATGTTCATAGATGAAATCCACAACATTGTGGGAGCAGGAAAGGCAGAAGGGGCAATGGATGCAGGCAACCTATTGAAGCCAATGCTGGCAAGGGGTGAACTGCACTGCATAGGAGCTACAACTCTGGATGAGTACAGGAAGAACATTGAAAAGGATGCGGCTCTTGAAAGAAGATTCCAGCCGGTGCTAATTGATGCCCCGGATGTGGAGGATACTATATCAATACTCAGGGGGCTCAAGGAGAAATTCGAGATACACCACGGCGTAAGGATACAGGACAATGCATTAATATCGGCTGCAGTTCTTTCAAACAGATATATAAGCGACAGGTTTCTTCCGGATAAGGCCATAGATCTTATTGATGAAGCTGCTGCTATGCTGCGTACCGAAATTGACAGCATGCCCAGTGAGCTTGATGAGATAATGAGAAGAATAATGCAGCTGGAAATAGAGAGAGAAGCGCTGAAAAAAGAAAACGACAAGCAGTCTGAGGAGAGATTGGAAGCCTTGAACAGGGAGCTTTCCGAACTGAAGTCCAAAGGCGATTCTATGAAGGCCCAGTGGGAGCTTGAAAAAGAAAATATAAAGAACATACGTGAAATTAAGAAGCAGATCGAGGAGACAAAGGCGGAAATAGAGAAGGCAGAAATGAAATATGATCTGAATAGGGTTGCCGAATTAAAGTATGGCAAACTTATTGAGCTGGAGAAGCAGTTAAATGCTAAAAAGGCAGACCTTGATAAGATGCAGGGTATGGGGCAGCTTCTCAAGGAAGAGGTCACGGAAGAAGAAATATCCGAGATTATATCAAAATGGACAGGTATACCTGTGAACAGGCTTTTGGAGAACGAAAGGGAAAAGCTCCTGCGTTTGGATGACATACTTCACAGAAGGGTTATGGGCCAGGAAGAAGCAGTTTCTGCCGTAGCTGATGCGGTGATAC
>JAAYQK010000292.1 GCA_012519325.1 Gracilibacteraceae bacterium
ATTGTCAATATATTCTATGTTATATTTGTATTATATTAGAGTGGAGGTTTAGCATATGAATAACTTTACCAAATACCTTGACATAAACAAGGAGGTGCTTGACGGCCTCCGATATTACATGCCCATTGTCGCTCTCGAATCAACAATAATTTCTCATGGGATGCCTTATCCCGAGAATATTGAAACCGCTCTGTCCCTGGAAAAAATCGTCCGCGAAAACGGAGCTATACCGGCAACCATGGGAATAATCAAAGGACGTATAAAAATAGGCCTTAACCGTGAAGAAATGGAATTCCTGGCAAAAACAAAGGATATTGTCAAAACCAGCAGGCGTGATATTCCTTATGTGGTAGGAATGGGCTTATCCGGAGGGACTACAGTTGCGGCTACTATGATTTTTTCGCAGTATGCCGGCATTCGTGTCTTTGCAACCGGAGGGATAGGAGGCGTACACAGAAACGCAGCGAAGAGCTTTGACATTTCAGCAGACCTTACGGAGCTTTCAAATTCAAATGTTGCCGTTATATGTTCAGGGGGAAAGGCTATACTTGATATCGGACTCACCCTGGAACGGCTTGAGACCTTCGGAGTTCCGGTTATTGGATACGGAACTGATGATTTTCCGGCTTTCTATACAAGAAGCAGCGGACACAAAGTTGTCATGAGAGCAGACAGCCCACAGGAGTGTGCAAAAATAATGAAAACAAAATGGGATCTGGATCTGGACGGAGGAATTGTAGTGGCAAATCCAATCCCGGCAGAATATGAAGCTCATAGGGATATTACTGAAAAGGCCATAGAATTGGCCCTGTATGAAGCAGACAAGAACGGAATTACCGGCAAGTCAATCACTCCATTCCTTCTTGACAAAATAAAGGAATTTACCACCGGAGAAAGCCTTGCAGCCAATATGGCTCTGGTTAAGAACAACGCTTTGCTGGCTGCCCAGATAGCGGTCGAATACAGTAAGCTGGAAAATGGCAGCTAAAGCTGGACAACCTAAAAACCGCTTGAATTGGAAATCCAATTTGAGGTGAATGGCAATGGATGGGTATGTAGTTGTTGCAGGCGGGACAAATGTGGATATAAAGGGCAAAGCCTTTGGCAATATGGTTATTGGAAGCTCCAACCCCGGTATAATCGAAATCAGTCCGGGGGGAGTGGGAAGAAATATAGCGCACAACCTTGCGCTTCTTAATGTGCCTGTTGTGCTGCTCAGTGCAGTCGGCTCAGATGCACAAGGCCTGAAAGTCCTCCATGAGACATCGGAAAATGGAGTCTGCACCGACTATGTACTGAGAGCAGATGACTGCCTTACCGGAACCTATATTGCCTTGTTGGACAGCAAAGGTGAAATGACAGCTGCCTTATCGGACATGCGTATATTGGATAAACTGAACTCGGATTATTTCAAAGCAAAGCTTGAAGTACTGCAAAAGGCGTCTTTTATTATATGTGATGCCAATCTTCCTTGTCAGGCAATAGAATTTATAATATCAACCGCAAATGCCTGTCGAATACCCATATGCCTGGAACCTGTATCCGTGAAAAAAGCACTGAAGCTTAAAAACCATCTGAGGGGTATAGATTTCATTACCCCAAATCTTGATGAACTGGCTGTATTGACTGGCATGAATGCACATACGGATAAAGCTGAACTTATGGCAGCTCAGCTTATAAAATCAGGCGTTTTAAACGTTATTACCACCTTGGGAAAAGAAGGCTTATGTTATACAAATGCTGAAGGAAGCAAATACTTACAAATCATACCAACAGCCGTAGCTGATGTAACCGGTGCCGGTGATTCTCTGACAGCCGGCTTCTTGTACGGCCTTATTAAGCATAGAAACATTGATAAGGCTTTGATATGCGGTTTGGCAGCCGCAGCTGTAACAATAAGCTCAAAAGAATCTGTAAGCCCCCTTATGTCTGAAGACAAGATTCGTGAACTATCAACGCAGTGCAGCCTCCACAACATGCTTTAACAGCATCAGATTCGTTACGGCTCCTACCCCTCCTGGTACCGGTGTTATTTTTGATGCAATATCCTTTACATTATCAAAGTCCACATCCCCGCATATTCCGCCCTCCGGCGCACTATTGACTCCAACATCTATAACAACAGCTCCGGGTTTTATATAGTCCGCTCCAATAGCCCTGGCTTTTCCAATAGCAGCCACTACTATATCCCCGCGGGAGACAATGTTCTTGATATCCTTTGTCCTGGAATGGCATATAGTCACAGTAGCATTCTCTTTAAGCAGCATCATGCTTAAAGGCTTCCCCACCACCATGCTTCTGCCTATAACAACCACATTTTCCCCTTGAAGGTTTATGCCAAAGAACTTGATGATTTCCATAACTGCTGCAGGAGTACACGGTTTAAAGCCCGAGTCGTCCCCTTCAAATACCTTGGCAAGATTGCTGGGGTTCATACAGTCTATATCCTTTGCGGGGTCTATTAAATGCCTTGCCTTATTCTCATCAATATGCGGAGGAAGCGGCCTGAACACCAATATTCCATTTATGCTTTCATCCTTATTTGCAGCCTCAAGGGTATTCATAAAGTCCTCATTGCTTATGTCCTCATCAAGTGCCATAACTTGGCAGCTTACTCCTATGGACTCACAATTCTTCATTATTCCCCTCTCATAGGAAATATCCTCAGGTCTGGCTCCAACTCTGATTATTCCTAACTTGGGCCTTGATCCTTTATCGGCAAGAAGCAGTACTTTTTTTGCTAGTTCTTCCTTAATGCTTCTTGCAGCCTCCCTACAATCCAAAACAGCCATATGTCCATTACTCCTTTATTAAATAATATTCTATCTTTCTTTTCAAGTGAGTGCTTAAACCAAATCTCTCTATCATCGCCACCGCAATCTTAAATGCCTGTTCCCTGGTTGC
>JAAYQK010000029.1 GCA_012519325.1 Gracilibacteraceae bacterium
CTCTGGTATCTGTCCTCCGGCCTGTTCTCCATACACTTGGAAATTATACTGCCCATCTTCGCTGCTGCCTTGCCTTTGATAGAACCAGCTTTGTCATTTGTGCCGCCTGCCAGCCTGCCATACAGCATTTGATACACTGTTGCACCCAGGTTGTAAATATCTGTCCTCTGATCTGTCTTTCCCCCTTTTATCAGCTGCTCCGGTGCTGCATACGCACTCGTACCCGCAAGAACACTGTCCCTTAATTCATACTCAAAGTACTCCTGGGATACCCCGAAATCAACCAGTACCAGTCTGCCGCCCTGTGTAAGTATTATATTTGACGGCTTCATATCCCTATATATAATAGGCCTTGGCTTGACGCTGTGCAGGTATTTCAATATATCACAAAGCTCCATAAACCAGTCTGTGACTTTCTCAAGTCCAAAGCTGCCATGCTTTTTCAGCATCCTGTCCATGGGGATACCCTCTATATTGCTTTCGACAATATAAATACCCTGTTTATTGCGGAATACATCAACAATCCTTGGCAGGCTGGGATAGTACAGTCTCTTAAGTATTTCAATCTCCGACATTGCTATTTCATTTGTTTTGTCCGGCGGAATATGCTTCAAAGCCCACCTGTTTCCAATTTCAATATTGGTACATAAATAAACAGAAGCTGTCCCACCTTTGCCTAAAAATTTGTCAATCCGATACTTTTCGTTTAATATACTCCCGATTTGCATTCTTCACCCTCCACTGCACGGCATTATTATTCCAGAGGCACCGTATCATCACAGGCCGCTGCTGCGGTAGTAATACCCTCAATGCTTTCTTTTCCGGACAGCCTGAAGGTTATCACTTGTTCATAATCCCAATTCCTTTGGCAGCCCTCATTTTTATGTTTCCTGATTATATGGAGAGTAAGTATAAGGTTTAGAGTAAGAGTTGAAATTCCAATAAATATGTATATAAAATGAAGCTTCATCAGGGGCACCCCCTATCATGTTTAATTCTTATTCAGCTCTCTGATTTCTGAAAACATATTCATAGTTTGAAAACCTTATTATATCATTTTCCTTTATTTCACATTCATTATTGCCGGAAATTCTTACGCCGTTCACATAAGTTCCGTTTTTCGAGTTAAGGTCCTTTATGTAAAAAAGCCCTTCATTTACTTTAATTTCTGCATGAAGCTTTCCTATTGTATTTCCCTGAATAATATGGTCGACCATACTGCCCAATCTGCCTATTAAAAATTTATTCTTATTAATTACTATTCTTTCAACTCTATTGGACCCTATGCTCTCCAGATATGGATTGCAATCCTTCGGAACTTCGGAGATTAAAATTGTATCATTGGCTTTCACTACATCGGGTAATGAAATCACCTGTTTATACCTGCTTCTGATACTTTTGTCCCTGCAGCCCGTGCCGCCCTTTGCTTTATCTTGTGCTGTAAGATGAGTATCTTCTACCGGTACCCTCTTCCATTCCCAATCCATTATCTTTTTAATTGCAAGGATATCCAATGCGGCTGCAATAAGCACCACTGCCGAAATAGATATAATATCCCCCGTTCCTCTCACTGCCATTAATAAGTACGCAATAACTACAGCTATTAAAAAGAATGGCTGCAGTAAAATTATGCTTCTGATACTCTTGCTCTTTCCAACCTCTGCATAAGCCCTTTCCTCAAGACTCTTGCCGCAGGGGGTATCCATTTCAGCGGCTGCTTCTCTATCAGCTGTCCTCTTTTCATATTCGCATAATTCTCCACTGTTTCTCAAATCTACAATCAATCTGTTAAATTCAATGAGGCTGAACGTATCCGATTTTAAATAATTCAATATCCTTTGCAGGTAATTATCCCTTGCATCGTCATCGTTACTGGATGAATTAACCACAATATCTTTAAAAAAGGATCTTAATATCTCCTTTGAATTCCTGCTGCAGGGAACAGGTACATATAAAAGCGAAACTTCCGCTGTCGCAGGGTTAACAAATATAAAATCCGAATGGATGATGAAGCCTGAAAGATCCAATAAGTAATTGCCATGAAGCATCAGATTTTTTACAATGTTCCTGAGCAAATCCAGAAGCTCCTTCTTCTTTAGGCTTTTTCTTTCAATATACTGAGATAATGATATTTTGGAGGTTATATTATAACAGATAAAAACATTTTCATTTTCTCGCTTTATATGAAATGGAACAAAAGAAGAATTGGGATTCTGACATAAAATCTCTACCTGATGATTCAGCAGCTTTGTATCATTATTAATCTTAAGAACCAGACAACTACCGGCTGCATCATTATCATAACCGTATTCAAAATCTAATCCTATATTTTCCACAATGACCCCTCCACTGCATACTAATTAGAATATTATAACCGTAAGTACACCTGCCAATATAAAGGGTGCATAAGGTATTTCACGTTTCTTGTTGTTACGGTTTATACATATAAGTGCCAGACTGAATAATCCAGCTAGAACTGCAGAAATCAACATTGCGGAGACAGTGTTTTCGAAACCCAGATAAATTCCTGAGCAGCCAAAAAGCTTTACGTCTCCAAGTCCGATGCCACCCTTTGTAATGTAATAAACAAGAAGCAGCACCAACCCCGCTGTTACACCGCCCATAAGGCTGTTAAGCAAATCTATTTGTGGGTTAATCAAAACAAAGGCCAATCCTCCGGCAGTACCTGCAAGCACCAGCTTATCCGGTATTCTTCTCTCCCTGATATCGATAATTGCAGCTGCAGCAAGCAATACTACAACTGTTATATATGGGAAAAATCTTGCATCATCTGTCAGTAAATGATACCTCATAATATCCTCCCTGTTAGTAATTTTGCAGCCTAGCCCAGCGGTTTGCAAACCTTGCATGGAGTATAGCCTGACCCTTCAGCCTCTTCAATTATAATCGGGATTTTACTTTTCCTGAGGTACCTGCAGTCCTCTTCATGATAGCGGATACCCGTCCTTGTGATATATACAATTCTGCCTTCCGATTCCAAATTAAAGCCTTCGTCGTCAGCTGTCAGTATCCCGAAGCTTCCGTTGATCCATGCCCTTTCCACAGCGGTATGAATCATTCGTATATTAAGAGGCCCCAGGAATGGAAGATTCACCTTATAATCGTAACTTAGCTGCAGCACAATGTCGTCTCTGCTGAAATCCTTTTCCGGAATCAGTCCCAGCTTACCATATATCGCACTTGATGACCTTACGCTGTATTCTTCTCTGCCCTGGGGAAATTCAACAAGCTGCAGCTTTATATTTTCTCGATTGATCAGCGGGCTTTCCAGGTGTTTCTTAATAATCGCTTCGGCAGCGGAATACTTGACGGCGGATTTCATATCCCAATATGCAGGGGCCATCACATCAACAATATTTCCGATAATTCCTCTGCTGTAGTCCTTTAATACATCCTGTACTGCATCAGTAAAATCCGTCTCTTTAAGGTTCTCCGATATAATGACGCCCAGAATATTATCGAAACTGGTTCCTGCTATTCCGCTAACAAGCTTTTCCAGCTCTTCCTCCAGTGTAGGTATTTTTGTATTCCCATACTCCTGCAGCTTTTCATCCTCCAGTTCATTTACAAAGGATATGGGATATGCTGCTGCAGCTATTTCCTTGGCTGCTTCATTTACAGCATAATCAAGCGCCATACCTGTGCATGTAAACTTGATAAGAAAAAGCAGCAGAAAAAATACGCTTATAAAAATGGGAAATACAACACAAGCCTCAACTGTTATCGAACCTCTGGAGTTCAGCTTCTTACAAAATCTATGCAATTTCAACCACCCTAATAGCCAACATATATTTGTTTTCGTATTATATACCTTCCGTTTTCAAAGCTGCCGGGCAGCAGCCTGTCAACCTTCAAAAGAGGAAGAAAGAAAAGGTTTACCTTTGCCTTTACAGAGGCAAAGATAACAGTACTATAATCTCCTAATCTGAAATCCGACCTTGGAAGCCCTGTCTCCGCATCTATAACCTGCTTAATATTTACTTGTATAAGCTGTCTCGCCTTTCTCAGGATTTCTTCCTCAGGCTTCATCAAAAGCAGAATTCTTAAGTGATCCGAATACTTTAGTTTAATTGCCGTAAAGCTCTTCGGACATATTGGCACAGACTCGCCATTAAGCAAATTAAACATATCGAGACTTGAGTCCAGTGCACCTTCAGCAAGAGCAAAAGCAAGTCTTTGGGGAGGAAATACTACAGTGCTTGTGATAAAAGCATCTATCGTATTTAATGCAAATCTCAATGCCCAAACCTGAAGCAGCACCTTTGTCACTATATAATACTCAGTATTCTTTATTTGGCTGTATTCTTCATTAATATCCGGCCCGCTGATAATGTACTCCACTTCACCCTTGTTGAAGAAATGATTCCTTTTTGTCCTGGAGGTCAGGAAGGTATACTTGTCCATCACATATTCAATGGTATTTATCTTCTCCAATGCACTTGAAGCAGTATCTTTAACTGCATCCGAAAGTCTCTCCGCTATATTTACTATTTCATTATTTCTTTTCTCAGCTTCTTCCTCCTGAATTGATAAGCTGAAATATGCATTTTCATCCATTTCTTCAAGGTTATCGCCAGTAATAATACTGCTGTCTTCAAATTCTTCAGGGGCTATCAGCCAATCCTTTTCAAGTTTCCTAAGCAATGCTTTCTCAATGTCTTCCTTTGTCTTGCCAATAAATTCTTTCAGATCCTCCGCCTTTTTGTCGATTTCCACAATCTCCGGCTCCAGGAAATAACCCTCAAGAGCAGTCTCTCCAAGCTTCACTTTCAACCCTGATATTTCCTCATCAATTTGTGATTCAAGCTGCATGATTTTATCTTTAACCTTATCAATATCGTCTCTGACTTCATTTATTTCGTCATCATTTAATTTATCCATCTCCTCCCTCAGGCTTTCAAGGCTTTCTTTCATAATATCGAGTTCCTTCTGAAGCGGTTTTACCTTCAGGAGTGTTTTATTTATCTCCTCTAAATATCTTTGAATCCCGGGAGCAATATTTTCGCTGTTTCCCATTATGCCGGCAAACTCCCGGGACTGATTTCCGATGAATTCGCCTTTTTTAGCCTTAACATTTGTATCATCCCTGCTTTGAATATAATCAACCAGAAGGCCTTTATTATTCCCGTCGTAAATCGAGCGATTGATTTCCAAAGCTTCTAAAAGCTCATTCCTTAAATCCTCAAGTTTTTTTGCACTTAAATTTGTGAGCTTTTTTTTAATGGCTGTAAGCTTTGAATTTGCCTCATTTACCTTTGCTCTCAGCTCTCTTGCCTTATCCCTGGTTATCTTCTCACTATTTATAAAATTAATCTTCTTATCCAGTTTAATATTCTGCAGCTGCTCAATCAGAGTATCAGCCGATTTAATCGGTGTTCTGTACTTCATGTATTCCTGCACCTGCCTCTTAAATGCCTCATGCTTCAGCAGGCTGTCCATACCTTGTATTTGAATATCTTCAAAATCTATGTCAATTTCTATAAAGTTTATGTTCTCATGCCGTTCCTTTAGATTCACACTCATGTATCTGTAAAAATCTTCTTTTACATTTGCTCCTGCAGCATTAACCCCATATATTCCATAATTGCCTATAAGCTCACTTTCATATTCCGCCAATACGGACCTGGCTGAGGTATTTAAGGCGCTTTGGACCCTCCGGTCTGCAGCAGTAATTCTTACAATATCAATTACTGTTCCTGCAAAAAGTATCAGAGACATGAAAATAAGTGCCAGAAAAACAGTAATTGCTCCTCTCTCTTTTTTTATGCAGCCGTTATTTTGGTACATTCGCCTCTCTCCTTGATAATCGGTAATTTCATTGCTTTGAACTTATTCTGTCTGCCAAATCCTTCAAATCAATCTTCTCCCCAAACTTCTTTGATAACTCTGCCATTAGATCGGCATTCCTGATAAATTCATCAGGCTCTGTTACTGTTGCAGCGGATCGAGCGCTTAAAACCAGTGTATCCTTGCCATCGAAAAATTCCTTTAAGCCGCCTAAAGGAACTTTAATCTCCTGGTTTAATTCAATTATGATACTTCTCCTTAGGAAATTATTATTGAATGTAATCTTTACCCTTGTGCTCTCAGGGTTCAGAATCGTACTTTCAATTCTTTTACTCAGTGCTTCCCCTATCAGAGCAGCTTTTTGCCCCGACAAATCATTCCCCACATCCATTCTTAACACCATTTCTGATTTACCATCCCCGGAGGACGCTTTTTCAAAGTATCCTTCATAGGTTATACTTGAAATCATTAATTCATCCACGATATTTCTTCTACTGTCCGGCCATATTTCCGCCCCCTGCTGGGCAGCAAATGAGGCAATGCTTTCAAGGCTTGTTTTTTGCTGCATGTACAGGAAAGAAAATAGCAGTGCTAATACTGCAAACATAATAATCACAAACACCATGACAGCTTCAACGGTATAGCTTCCGTTCTCACTTTTATGCTTGTCCAGAAACCACCACCTCCACAATCCACTTACAAGGTATTAATCCTTCGGCAAAGGTGCTTCCATATCAACCTCCAAGTTTTCGACAGTAGGAGCAGTATCAATAAAATTACTTATAACCTTCTGCACATAAGCAGTTATCGACTTTCTAAAGAGTAATGCTATTCCTACAAGAATTGCAATAATTACCACAATCTCAACCGTGCTTATGCCCTCCTCCTCTGATATAAGCCCCTTTATTTGTTTTAACATTTTACTACCTCCCATAATTTATATTTGATATCCTTTCAGGTCAGGCTGCGCGCTTCGGGTCTCGCTTCTATAAGTATTTTAACTGCATTACTGCAGGAAGTATTACAATAATCAGTATTCCTACAAACATAATCATCAGTGGAAGCACCAGCTTGGTCGAAGCCTCCTCCCCCAACCTCTTTGCCAAACTCTTCCTAAGCTGCCAGCATTCATTCGATTGAAGCTTCAGTAAGGGGACCAAATCACTGCTGCCTTTTCTCAGGTTCTGTATAACAGCAGTAACAAACTTGGTTATTTCCTTAACTCTGCATCGTCTCGCAAAGTCCTCATAAGCTTCTATTTCAGGTTTTCCATTCTTTATCTCAATATAGGTTATTCTCAGTTCTTCATAGAGAGGAGTCATATTCTTTCTGTCTCTTACAGTCTTCTCCCAGGCTCGGAATACAGTCATTCCTGCATTAATAAGCAGAACCATCCTATTAAGAAAATCAGGAAAATCATATCGGATACTAAAATTTCTTTTCTTAATTCTTTCATCCAACCTTCTGTCTGAAGCATAAAAAACAATCACAAGTATTAACAAAGCAAACACTGCATAGCCGATACCAGGCTTGTCCATTAATACCCCAAGCAAAGTGACTGATAATAGAGCAGCAGTCAAATGGATTACCTTATGAGTAATATGAAGCTTGAGCATATGCTTGACATCCCTGCCCCCATAAAGTTCTGCAAGCTTTATACTGATCTTCCTTTCATAAGCAATGAATCGCCCAATAATAAGCTTGTCTGCAATTAATAAAGCGGCAGGCATTATAGTTATGGATATACACGCTTTTTTTCGCTGTGCTCTTGTGAAATCTTCATATTTGTCCTTTGCATAGAAACAAAGAAACCCAAAAACCATAATTTCAATTATCAATATCGCCAGCATAGGTCATACCTCAATATCCATAATTTTTTTCGATATAAAGTATGCAGCAGCAAAAAGTACTAATGAAAAAGTCATAGCCGCTCTTCCGGCAGGCTCTGAAAATACCGGGGCCATAAATTCCTCAGCGCTGGAGGACAGCAGGATTACAATAAGAATTGGCATCAGATTAAGCACTTTATGCTCCAGCCTTTTTTCCATAAGCAAAAGATTAATCTCCTGTTTAGTATCAATTTTCTCGCTAATTATCTCAGAGGTATTCTTAATTACCTGGACAAGATTGCCTCCTGTACGCTTGCATATTGCAAAAACATCGGCAAAGTTTATTATGTCCTCCAAATGTGATCTTTGGGCAAAATCGATCAAGGCTTCCTCTATGGTCTCATTCATCTCAACTCTTCTGTTTATTTGCTCAAGTTCAATCAATATATATGTATCAGCATCGGGATACTGTATGGAAAGCTCTTTAAGCGAATCCCTGATCGCCGTTTCTATTGATTTTCCCACGGATAATGACGATGCCAGCGAATAGAGGGCTTCTCTGAACTGCAAATTCAGCTCGTTTTTTCTTTTTTTTATGATCTCCTTTGTCTTGATTCTGGGATATAAAAGGGCAAATGGCATTAATAGCAACGAGAGTAAAACATTTCTGTAGAAAATATAGCCTGCTGCAAATATAACTGCGCA
>JAAYQK010000293.1 GCA_012519325.1 Gracilibacteraceae bacterium
AATCCATATTCGCCTCCGTCATTTCCCATCAAGCTAAGTTCTTTTGTCAACTCGTGTATGTATTCTACATCCTGAAGTTTTAGTAACTTTTGAATATTGTCAGACATTATTAACCTCCTTTTTCCAGGCTACTGCTAAAATATTAATTTGTTATCGCAAATCCGACAACGATATAAAGTATGCATGCTAGTACAAAAGGTATGGCTATGATCGGAAGAGCTGTCTTTGCGTAATCCTGATTTGAAATTTCCGATACTTGGCAAGTAAGTGAAACCTCCGAGCCATAGAAACAAGCGTTGCTTCCAAAGCATGTTCCGGAAATAATAGCTCCGGCTACGAGAAGAGTATCAGCCCCCATGGCAAAGCCTATCGGGGCAATTACCGGCCATGCAATAGCAGCCATTCCCCAGAAATTTCCGGCTGCAAAGGTCAGAGCCGAAACAGTAATGAACACTACAACCGGTAGTAAGGCCGGATTCATGCTATCCTGCACAACTCCCAAAACGTAAGCAGGCAAACCAAGTGCATTGTTCATTTCTCTTAAGATAAACGCTCCTGTTATAATTCCTATAACACCCATCATATCTTTAAACCCACTCATCATGGAAGATAAAAATTCATTTCTTGACATCAGCTTCTGAGGTGCATACATAATTGCACAACAAATTAAAGCAGCAAATACTCCGTAAAGGATCTCTGCTGTAATAATAGTAATAATCGCCAGAACTATCATGGGAACGATAAAGTTAATGGCTTTGCCCTTTTCTTTAATAGACGTTTGCTCTGCTGTAACAGCCTTTTCTTGTGCTATAGCATAGGTGCTGTCTGGAAGTGTTTGTCCTGTTTCAAGAGCTCTTTTCTCGGCTTTCTTCATAGATCCAAAGCGAGGAATAACACCTATAATATACAATGGAACAACTATCTGAGCACAAATAGGATAGAAAATGTAAGGCAAAGTTCTGATATATGTAGCAGTTCCTTCACCAATAGCACAAGCCCCGTTGGCTTCCAACTGCCCCGCCATGAATGCTCCCCAAGTAGAAAAAGGTATTAGGCAGCATACAACTGCTCCGGTAGCACATACTACATAAGCTAACAATTCTCTGGGCACTTTAAACTTATCGGTTACACCTCTCATTGCCGAAGAAACTGCCAATGCGTTTAACCAATCATCCACAAAAACAACCATTCCTAAAATCCATGTAAAAAGCAAGGATTGTCTTTTGCTCTTGCAAATTTTTCCCGCCGCCTCAGAAAATCCGAATGCGCTTCCTGAAAGCTCTAAAACTCCTGTCAGTGCCCCAAATAATCCGCAAACTAAGAAGAGCCACTGCCATGTACCGCTTCCTAACACAGCATAAATTGCATCGACCCATGCTATTGAAAACTCTGTTCCGTATAATAAGATGGCTCCTACGATTGATCCGGTAACAAGAGAAGCCATTGTCCTTTTTGTAAGGAATACAAGTATAATTACGCAGATAACCGGAACAAGACTAATAAATCCATGATGATCCATAACATTTTCTCCTTCCATAAATAAGATATCGTATTGTCATATTTCTTCGCTTTTATTACATCCCACAAAATATACCTGTCCCTCCTTTACATCATGGGATGCGCATGGCATATCAGTTATATAATCCTGCTTAAGTATTCAGAATATTGCTTTAAATAAATAATATTACATTTCAAGTATAATGAAAAATACTATTATCGAATATTAAGTATATTCTGAAGATATGGTTTCTGTCATGGAAAGTAAATACAAAATAGCCCTATTCCCAAGTAAATATTTACTATAGTAAAGGGCTATCTTATAACATATATCAATAAGAACGAAAATTAATGGAAAGTATTATATTGTTTGGACTAACCGCGCTTTTAGTATTAAAGACAGCACGATTCCGATTATCATAATACCTGCCAATATATAGAAAAATACCGTCAAACTTGATATTTGAGCAACTATTGCGCCTAGGGCAGGAGCAAACGCCCCAAGCCCATATTTACATACGAAAACAAGTCCAAATGATGATCCCATTATAGAAGCAGGAACTAATTTCGAAAATACTGCGTTTATAGGAGGTTGTAGCATAAACAAGAAAAATCCCATTAAAAACATTATCAATGTAAGCATTACTATACCTGACATCTTTCCTAAGATCAGCATTGCGCATGTCATTACAACAAATCCGATTGAAGCTATCAGAATTATATTCATGCGATTCCATTTATCCGAAAGATACCCACCCAGCAGCTGTCCAAAAATGCCTCCGCCGTACTGGATTCCCGTAATAATACCCGATGCAGTCACTGCTATTGTAAAATCATCCTGTAGTAAGGTGGGAAGATAGGCGAATATACCGTCATTTACAAAGCCCTGTATTGCATAGATGAATAGGCCTATGAGTATAGTCGCAGTAAGAAGCTCTTTCCAGGCATTTTTCTTTTTTCCATCGGAATTATCCGAACTTTTATGTACTGTAAATCTTCTGGCATCTTGTGGCATCATTATAATAATTGCCACCGCATTAATAATACAGATAACTGCCCAAACGAAAAAAATGGCTTTCCATCCCAGAGCTACACACACCACTCCCGCAAGCATAGGTGTTAAAGCCGAACCAATATTAGAGCCTATCCCATGCCATGCAAAGGCTTTGCCCCTATCGCTTTCCGCGGAAATGTCGGATATAAAAGCATATGCACTGGGGTGGTAGCAACTTCCTCCAATTCCAACCAATACAAATGAAATTGCAAGAGTTCCATAGGATGTCGATAATGCCCCTAACAAGGCACCTGCTGCAGGTATGAGCAAAGAAGCTAATATCGTATTTTTCCTGCCTAAAAAGTCGGAAACTATGCCAGTCGGCAATTGCCCGACACCGTATGCTATATACGCAAATGTAACAAGGGCGCCTACTTCCGCATAATTAATATTTAAATCAGATGCTATCATAAGCAGTGCCGTTGTAAAAAAAAGTAGTGTTCCATGGTTAACTCCATGAGTAAGACATAATAAAATAATGCGTTTATCAATTAGTTTACTGCCTCTCCCTTCCTTGTTGTCCATATTTACCTCCTCGATTCTATATAAGCACCAGTACTTTATATAACTTTACCACTCATTATGTAATATGAATAATACTGTATATAGATGGTATCCATTCACCAAAAATATGCTTTGTTTGAATTTGATTACTGTATCATTATTTGACCGTGACAATAAGAGATTTGGCATTCGAATATGAAATAATGCAGCGATTAATATTACCGAAGGCATGATAAACATCTTTTTAGCCCCCCAAAGAACTTGGAGAAAACACG
>JAAYQK010000294.1 GCA_012519325.1 Gracilibacteraceae bacterium
AGGATTGGCAAAGATACAGGTCGTAATTGGGGATTCGGTAAATATATCTCTGGAAGGGCGTATGTTGGTTGAAGGGAGCAAATATGAGCAGATAAAAACGGTACCTGATACGACAAACAACGGATTTGTGAGACTTGTATGGGAGAGCGACAATGGAAGCCTTGGAATCTCCGGAGGGCGTATAAATTCAATGTTCGAATCCAGGGATGTACTGGTAAAGGGCTTTTGGGATAAGCTCAACCAGTTTGTGATAGGAGTTGTCGAGGAGGTCAATGCCATACACAGAACCGGATTTGGATTGGATGGGGGTACCAACAGAAACTTTTTTGTCAATGCCAAAGATCTTTCAGGGGACAACATTGATCTTTCCACAATAGCTTTTAATCCTCAACTGAATAATTATGACAATATTGCTGCAGGAGAAGAGCCGTATAATTATGAGGACAACAGAATTGCATTAAAAATTGCAGCCCTGAGGCAAAATGATTATTTTACGGAGGAAGGTTATACAACAATAGCCGAAGATAGAAAATATAATTACGACGAATTTTATAGGAATATCATTTCGGATTTGGGAAATATTGGCCAGGAGGCTGCTGTCGCAGCTGATGCACAGAAGCTTTTGGTGGACCAGATAGATTATCGCAGACAAGCCTTAAGCGCTGTCTCTCTGGATGAAGAGATGACCAATCTTATTAAATACGAGCATTCATACAATGCGGCAGCAAGAATAGTTAATGTAATGGATGAAATGATTGAAATGATTGTAAATAGAACCGGTTTGGTAGGAAGGTAGTGAGATAATCATATGAGAACAACATTCGGCTCCTTTAATATTGCGACTTCAGGACTCTTTGCAAGTCAAAGGTCTTTGGATACTACAAGCCATAATATTGCAAATGCCAACACAGAAGGGTACTCAAGACAGGTAACTCTTCAAAGGGCTACGATGCCGACTTACGGGGACCCTACAGGGGTGATAGGAACAGGAGTTGAAACTTACGACATTATCAGAATAAGAAGCAGCTATCTTGACACCAAGTACTGGGGGCAGAACAAGACTTACCATGAATGGAACGTTAAGCAGGCTCAGCTAGGGAATCTTGAGGGAGTGTTTAACGAACCCTCCGATACAGGTATAAGGGTAGTAATGGACGAGTTTTTCACAGCCCTTGAAGAGCTTTCAAAACAGCCCGGAGACAGTACCTGCAGGGTGAATGTGATAGAGAAGGCAAAAATGCTTACTACCACAATAAACAGAAACGGGCATGAGCTGATAAACTCCATAAGGGATGTCAATTTTTCAATTAAGAATAAAGTCAGTCAGATAAATTCGCTGTCAGAGCAGATTGCTAATCTGAATAAGCATATATTCAGCTTTGAGTTAGGGGGAAACAAGGCGAATGACCTCAGGGATCAAAGAAATCTGCTGCTGGATGAGCTTTCATCCATTGTAAATATTACGGCGACTGAACTGCCGGGACCTAACGGCAACAATTATATGGACGTAAAAATAGGGGGTATAACCCTTATAGATCATATAAAATACAACAGGTTGACTACTGAGGATGAAACAACAGAAATTTCAGAACTGGGCGGAGGAAAAATAAGCAGAGTGGTCTGGGAGGGTGTGGACAACCAGGAGGTAAGGATAGAGAGCGGAGAGCTTAGAGGTTTGCTTGATGTCCGTGACGGAGACGGCGAAGGCTTCAACTACAGGGGAATACCATACTATCTAAATAAGCTGAATGAGTTTGCAAAGGGGTTTACAGAAGCATTTAATGCACAGCATAATAAGGGTATTGACCTGGAGGGAAATCCCGGACAGAACTTTTTTTACGTACCGGCCAGCGAGGAAATAAATTGCATAAATTTTGATGTGAATCCTGGTATTGTGGCGCATCCCAATACTATAGCAGCTTCTTCCGAAGGAAACGGAGAGGGCAATAACGATAATATTATGCTGCTTATCGAGCTTCGTGAATATAAAGGTATGTTTGATACATTAATCGGTACACCGGATGATTTTATAAAATCGATTCTCTCAGCTCTTGCTGTTGACAGCAATCATGCAAAAAGGATGACCGTAAACTCGCAGGCGCTGGTGGATCAAACATATAACAGCCGCCTGTCGGAGTCGGGGGTATCTCTGGATGAAGAAATGACGAACATGGTAAAATTCCGGCAGGCATATAGCGCTTCAGTAAGAATGATAACAACCTTGGATGCCATACTTGATACAACCGTGAACAGATTAGGATTGGTAGGAAGATAA
>JAAYQK010000295.1 GCA_012519325.1 Gracilibacteraceae bacterium
ATAGAAAAATATTGATAATACGCAATGGGATGGCAATAATTGATAAATAATAAATCCTTCGGGTATTAATATGTGCACACTCACTTAGAACACTATTATTATCATGGAACGCTTTTATAATTTTTCTCTTCATGATTGCAAATAACTGGAATTTCTTTTGAAAGCTTTTCATATTTATCACCACCACTCTAATACTACAATAAATTATAGAATTCTATTTTTTTGTTGCTATGTAATGACTTTCTCCAGGTCTCTCCAAAGCTTATGTTATCATAAACTCTTTGATATGTCTTCCCAAAAAACTCCGCGCAGTACAGAAATTCCTTAATTGAAAAGTAAATTCTACCCTCGTGAGGTCTGATATCGAGAGATGTCCTTATAGACGCTTACTCTCCCTCCCCTTGAAGAGGGTCGGTCAAAAGTTGAACCTTCTTTAATGTTGCATTATTTTTATCGAAATCTTGACAAATAATTTAGCAATTATAATAGTATTATATTTTACCATATGATACACTATGTAGTACAAGCATTCATAGTAAAGTACAAAATATAGTCCGGAGGTGATGATTCACTGTGTTGACAAAAAATGCCGTAAAAGTATTAGAAAAACGTTATCTTATAAAAGATAAAAATGGAAGGCCGGTGGAGACCCCCGAGCAAATGTTCAGGAGAGTTGCAAGTACTATAGCTGCTGCAGATAAAATATATGACAGTTCAGCTGATGTTAGTGCAACCGAAGAAAAGTTTTATAAGCTAATGAGCAATCTTGAGTTTATTCCCAATTCTCCGACGCTTATGAATGCGGGAAGGGAGCTTGGACAGCTGTCTGCATGTTTTGTGCTGCCTGTGGAGGATTCAATGGAGGGTATTTTTGATGCCATCAAAAATGCTGCAATGATACATAAAAGCGGCGGAGGAACAGGCTTCAGCTTCAGTCGTTTAAGAAGCAAGGGATCTGCTGTGGCGACTACTGGCGGAGTGGCATCAGGCCCCATAAGCTTTATGAAAGTGTTTAATTCCGCTACTGAAGCGGTGAAACAGGGTGGAACCAGAAGAGGTGCCAATATGGGCATACTTCGTGTGGACCATCCGGATATACTTGAGTTTATACAATGTAAGAAAGACAATAAGGATATAACCAATTTCAACATTAGTGTAGCTATTACCGAAAAATTCATGAAAGCTGCTGAAAAGGGTGAAGACTATGAGCTGATTAACCCTGTGAACGGAAAACCTACTGGAAGACTTAATGCAAAAGAGGTCTATGACCTTATAGTAGATATGGCTTGGAACAACGGGGAGCCGGGAATCATATTCCTGGACAGGATAAACAGGGATAATGTGGTTCCCAAGCTTGGGGAAATCGAGAGCACCAATCCGTGCATAACAGGCGATTCATGGGTTCTGACACAGGAAGGCCCTGCTCAGGTCAAGGATATCTTAGGAAAACAAGTTCAGATTGCACTAAATGGTTCATTTTATAAATCGGATGAAAAGGGATTTTTCAGAACAGGTATAAAAAATATCATTAAGGTTTCCACAGACAGGGGTTATGAACTGAAACTGACAAAGGATCATTTGATAAGAACGGCAGCGAATATGTCACGTTTCAGTATTGATGAGGAGTGGAAGGCAGCGGGGGAACTGGTACCCGGTGATAAGATTATTCTTTCCAACAACAGAGGTATAAGATGGGAAGGCAAAGGGAGTAAGAATGAAGGATATTTGCTGGGGCTGCTGATAGGTGACGGAATTCTCAAAAAAGAAGGAGGCGTCATCTCCGTATGGGGTAATGACGAAGAAGCAGTATCATTAATGAAAGCAGCAGGGGAAGCAATTGTTTCATTACCTCATAGAAGCGACTTCAGAGGATTTCAATCTGCAATAAGTGGTAGAGCAGAGCACAGGATGAGGCTTTCGGCACTACGTGACCTTGCTCTGGAATATGGAATCATGCCCGGAGATAAAAGGATTACTTCAGAGGTTGAAAAGGGCAGTCATGAGTTTTATCAAGGATTTTTACGCGGAATGTTCGATACCGACGGAACTGTTGCAGGAACACAGGAAAAGGGTTTGTCTGTAAGGCTTTGGCAGAATGACCTGAATGTACTTAAAGCTGTACAGCGGATGCTGGGAAGAATGGGTATCGCATCCACCATATACGATAATCGTAAGGAGCCAGATAATAAATCAATGCCTGATGGTAAAGGCTGTTTGAAGAATTATAATGTAAAGTCCGGCCATGAACTGGTTATTTCTCAGGACAATATACATGTTTTCTATGAACTAATAGGCTTTAGCAGCAGTAAGAAGCAAAATCGTTTAAAGGACGGATTAAGCAATTACAAACGTGCTTTGAACAGAGAACGGTTTGTTGCTTCCGTTACGGAGATTGTTGAGCTGGGAGAGGCTGAAGTGTTTGATGTTCAGGTTCCGGGAGTAAATGCTTTTGATGCAAACGGCATATATATACACAACTGCGGTGAACAGCCGCTGCTTCCCTATGAATCCTGCAACCTGGGTTCTATTAACCTAATGAGCTGCATTAAGAAGAACAGGTCCAGGAAGGAAATAGATTTTGAAAAGTTAGGCAGTATTGTGGATGAATCGGTGCACTTCCTTGATAATGTTATAGATGTAAACAAATATCCGCTTCCAATGGTTGAGGAGATGACAAAGGGGACTAGGAAAATCGGTCTTGGAGTTATGGGCTTTGCCGATATGCTGATAGAACTGGGCATTCCCTATAACTCAGAGGAAGGGGTCAGCACGGCAGAAAATATTATGAAGTTCATAAACGAAAGGTCAAAGGCTGCTTCAATGAAGCTTGCCGAAAAGAGAGGTACCTTCAAATACTATGACGACAGTGTGTTTAAAGAAAAAAACATAAAGATAAGGAACGCTACAACAACAACTATTGCACCTACAGGCACCATATCCATAATAGCAGGAGTTTCAAGTGGTATCGAGCCGCTGTTTGCACTGTCCTTTGTGAGAAATGTAATGGACAATGATGAGCTTCCGGAAGTAAACCCGCTTTTTGAAAGGATTGCAAGGGAGAGAGGCTTTTACAGTACTGAACTTATGAAAAAAATTGCGGCTCACGGCACTATTCAGGATATCAAGAGCATACCAGAGGATATAAGAAAAGTATTTGTTACTGCTCACGACATTAAACCGGAGTGGCATATAAGGATACAGTCAGCCTTCCAAAAGTATACTGATAATGCTGTGTCTAAGACAGTCAACTTCTCTAACTCAGCTACCAGGGAAGATGTAAGTAATGTATATATGCTGGCTTATAGGATGGGCTGCAAGGGTGTTACAATATACAGGGACGGAAGCCGTGATTCACAGGTATTAAATATTGGTTCGGTTAATAAGGCTAATAAAGTTCTTGTGCCGAGAGCCAGGCCGGAAGTAACAACCGGAGTGACCGAGAAGGTTAAAATAGGCTGTGGAAATCTATATATAACCGTAAACTCAGATGAGAATGGAATATGCGAAGTATTCACAAATCTTGGGAGAGCGGGAGGCTGCCCAAGCCAGTCTGAAGCAACCAGCCGCCTTATTTCAATAGCCTTAAGGGCAGGGATGGATATAAAAGAGATAATTGAACAGCTAAGGGGTATACGATGCCATTCTACCTTAAGGCAGAATGGCCTTAAGGTGTTATCCTGTCCTGATGCAATAGGGAGGGCACTGGAAAGATATATGAATTCTAAGGTTGAGCGTCAGGACATCAAGACAATAGAGGAACTGACAATGGAAATTGAAGAGAAAGGAAACTGCATCGGTAACTGCTCCCTTTGTGCATCTCCATGCCATGCTGCCGCGGTGGAAGAGGATAAAACCGAATATGTTGCTTCCCTTAATTCCTATAGTAATATAAAGAACTGCCCGGAATGCGGCAGCACAATACAGCACGAGGGCGGCTGCGTAATCTGCAGGAACTGCGGATATTCGAAGTGTAATTGATTCTGTTTAATTCTATAGTGTATAACTGTATTAGAAGTAATATTGCAGCAGGCAGCAGAAGGGTGATAAAGTAATGAAAGGGAACGAGATTTTTGTTATATATGGAAATACGCCACAAACAATGGTTAAAGAGCTTTTAACAAAAATAAGACCGGAAAATGAAATAAACAAGGATTCCCTTATAGGATTGAAACCGAATCTTGTTGTTGCCAAGCAGTGGAACAGCGGTGCCACAACCTCTCCTGAGCTTGTAGCGGGTATAATTGAATACCTGCAAGGTAAGGGCTATAAAAACATTTGTATACTTGAAGGTTCATGGGTTGGTGAACGTACATCCAGGGCATTTAAAGTATGTGGCTACGAAGAATTATCAAAGCATTACGGAGTTCCCTTAATTGACCTGCAAAAGGACAGCTGCAGGGAACATGACGCATGTGGTATAAGAATCAGTATATGTGACAGTATTATGAGGGTTGATTACTTAATAAACATACCCGTACTTAAAGGCCACTGTCAAACGAACATGACCTGTGCATTGAAAAACATGAAGGGATGTATTCCTGATTCGGAGAAGAGGAGGTTCCATACACTGGGTTTGCACAAGCCGATAGCGCATTTGAACAAAATGATAAAGCAAAACCTTATTATTGTTGATGGGTTAATGGGTGATTTAAGCTTTGAAGAAGGTGGCAATCCTGTTGCTATGAATAGAATCTTAGCTTCCAAAGATCCGGTATTGACTGATAGTTATGTTGCATCGCTTATGGGATATGATATAGAAGAGGTTCCATATATAAAAATCGCAGCAGAAATTGGAGTCGGAAGCACGGATTTAGAAAATGCGGCAATACATGAACTGAATCATGATCAAAACACTCCAGTGCATTTAAATAAAAAAAGATTTCGAGATTTTATAGAATATATTGAAGAAAAGGACGCTTGTTCGGCTTGCTATGGAAGCCTGATTCATGCTCTAAAAAGATTGAAGGAGCAGGGGAGCCTGAATAAAGTCAAATCCAGGCTGTATATCGGCCAGTATTATAAGGGTCGTTGTTTTGAAGGAATAGGCATAGGTTCCTGTACTAAATGCTTTAAGCGCTTCATCACGGGATGCCCTCCAAAAGCCAAGGATATAGTTGAATATTTATTACATGCACAAGATTCCGATGTCAATTAGAAGTACAAATAAAAGCAGAAGGGACATTCCCTTCTGCCTTTACTTATGTGTGCGGCATTTCTTCGCAGTTCGTCAATCTGAATCTCACATGATGTGGTTTTGCCCGAGTTATCACTCCTTATAAACAGACTTCATAAATACTTTTAGTAACTCGTTTACAAGGAACGGAACCAAAGCAAATGCAATTACCAGGCACCAGTCATACAAGCTGAGGGTGTGGACTTTAAATGCCCTTGCAAAGACCGGTATTGTTATAACCCCGAATTGCAGGATAAAACCGACAATAATTGCACCTATCAGCTTCATATTTGTGAAGAATCCAATTTGGAATATTGATTTTGTTGCATTCCTCATGGATAGTGAGTAGAACAGCTGTGAAGCAACAATTACGACAAAGGACATTGTCCTTGCATAGGTCAATACTTCTTCGGGTATTTCACTTGAACCCAGGCTGTATCCGAATTCATGGAGTCCGAAATAGAAGGCTGCCAAAGTTAATATACCTATGAGTGAACCGCCGGTAATAGCTTTTATTCCCGCGCCTCTTGCAAAGAAGCTCTCCTTGGAATCTCGGGGTTTTTTCTTCATTACATCCTTATCGCCCGGATCAACACCAAGTGCAATAGCGGGTAATGTATCGGTAATAAGGTTCATCCATAGAATCTGAGTTGGAAGTAACGGTACAGGCCAGAAGAACAATATGGATGCAAATATCGAAATAACTTCTCCGAGATTGCAGGACAGCAGGAATATTACGGATTTCTTAATATTGTTATAAATATTTCTGCCTTCCTCTATTGCATGAACTATAGTTGTGAAGTTATCATCGGTCAATATCATATCACTGGCACCCTTGGCCACATCAGTTCCGGTTATGCCCATTGCAACACCGATATCTGCGTACTTCAGAGAAGGAGCGTCATTAACACCGTCACCGGTCATGGATACTATGTTGCCGTGGGATTTGAATGCTTTGACTATCTTGACCTTGTGTTCAGGTGACACCCTGGCAAATACTCTGTAGTTACCTATTCTTTCTGCAAATTCCTCATCTGACAATTCATCGATTTCGGAGCCTGTTATGCTCTGATCTCTTGATTCGGCAATTCCCAGCTCCCTGGCAATTGCTACCGCAGTATTCTTGTGATCTCCGGTTATCATTATTGATGTAATCCCGGCATTTTTTGCTTCCCTTATGGAGTCCTTGACTTCCAGCCTCGGAGGATCTATCATTCCGACAAAGCCTATTACCGTCAAGTCTTTTTCCATTTCCTCAGGTGTTATTATGCAGCCGGTATCTTTAAATGCTGCTCCAAGTACCCTTAAAGCTTCATCGGACATTTCTTCGGCGACTTTCATGTAATCGGCTTTCATTTCATCGGTTAAAGGCACTATCTTTCCGTTTACCAGGGCACTTGTTGATATTTTTAATATATTATCCAGAGCTCCTTTTGTATGGACTCTGTAACCGTTTCCTTCTTCATTCAGAGTTGACATTAGTTTTCTATCCGAATCAAAGGGTTTTTCTCCCACCCTTTTGTACTTTTCATTCAAGCTTGTCTTTGCCATGTTATATTTGTCCCCCATAACCACCAGGGCTATTTCTGTGGGGTCTCCGGTGCCAAAGCCGTTTTCATAAGTGGCATCCGAGCATAAAACAAAGGTCTTAATCATTTGTGCTTCATCCTCAGAGGCATTGAAGGAGGTCTGTGAAGCGGGTAATTCCTTCAGATTATTCATGGTGTAGTGTTTAACAACAGTCATTTTGTTTTGTGTAAGTGTTCCTGTCTTATCGGAACAGATTATATTAACACAACCAAGAGTTTCCACTGCCGGAAGCTTTTTGACTATGGCATTGATTTTTGACATTCTAGTAACCCCAAGAGCCAGCACTATGGCTACTATTGCCGCCAGTCCTTCTGGAATTGCTGCGACTGCAAGGCTTATTGCCGTCAGGAACATCTCAAAGAGCTCTCTTTTTTGTACAAGCGCAACTATGAATATTAGTGCACATATTCCTATACATAAAAAACCAAGTATTTTTCCAAGCTCTTCAAGTCTTTTCTGGAGGGGTGTCATTTCATCGCTTTCTTCATCAAGTATTTTTGCTATTTTCCCTATCTCTGTTTCCATGGCCGTAGCGACGACAACACCCTCACCTCTGCCGTAAGTAGACAGCGTGGACATGAATGCCATGTTGGACAAATCACCCAAAGGAGCCTTTGGATCTTCAAATAGGGCATTTGCATCCTTATCCGTAGGGACAGATTCCCCTGTAAGGGCTGATTCTTCTATTTGAAGATTTACACTTTCGAGGAGCCTGAGGTCTGCAGGAATATATCTTCCTGCATCAATAATGACGATGTCGCCGGGAACCAGCTCTTCGGAGTTGATTTCTTTTACTTCGCCGTCGCGTCTTACAAGGGCTTTTGGAGTAGTCATTTTCTGAAGTGCTTCAATAGCCTTTTCAGCCTTATATTCCTGAATAACACCTATTATTGCATTTAATACTACTACCATTAGGATAATTATTGCATCCACATACTCGCCAATGAGAATTGTGATTACCGATGCCGCCAGTAGTATGTATATAAGCATATCCTTTAGTTGTCCCAAGAACAAGGAAATCAGGCTTTTTTTCGGTTTTCCCTTTAACTTGTTCTCTCCGAATTTTTCCAACCTTATCAAAGCTTCTTCGCTTGTAAGGCCGACGGATTGGCTGACATTGAATTCTCTCAGCACTTCTTCCTTTGATTTTGAAAACCACATGTTTCTTCACGCTCCAATCTTCATGATATAATTGGGGGTTTTTTGTTAAAGGTGTATTGATACAAGAGCAGATGCTTCTGCTGACATTTTAATTGAAACATACTTAAAAACCTTTAGCAAATTTTATCATATTAGATAAAATTATGCTAAAGGTCTTACTCTTTGAATCATCAAAGGATTAAGCCAGGCAGTGTCATCATACTACCGGCTGTTGACTTAATCACCTTTACCAGGCAGTTACTCCCCTTTAACAGAAAGCATGTATATAGATTACCCTTACTATAGGATACCATATCCAATATTTTGATACAATATCTAATTTACCGACTTTTGACAGGTTTGTTCCGGATTTGATGATGTCAAGAGGTGTACACGCTACATAATAATGATAGGGGAATGAAATTTCTTTGATTATATATAAATCAGCGAAAAGGGGGTGAAATTTTGGAATTTGTATATGATTACCAAAATAGGCGTCAGGGTTATGTTGACGGTGATGTGATTTATGACGGCTGGAACCGTATTGCAGGTTATACGGATGGCCAGATGATTTACGATGAATACTCCAATCCAATGGCATATGTTGACGACAGATTTGTTTACGGAATGGACGGCAGGCCCATAGGGTTTTACAGCAATGACTACAGGCTGTACGATATGGCAGGCAGGTATATGGGCTATGGAAATCAAGGCTTCAGAGGGTTGCTTGGTGCTGCGCTTCTCCTGTTGCTCCTCAGACGCTTCAGAAGGCGCAGACGAAGACGCAGGTTTTTTTATTAGTCTGTAAGCCAGATGTACAAAAGAATTCCCCGCTTATTTTCTAAAGCGGTAGCCTACTCCGCTTACTGTATCAATATATTTTTTATCCTTAGCAGTGTCATTAATTTTTTTTCTTATAGATGCGATATGCATATCTATAGTTCGTGTTTCGGGGCTGTAGTCAGTTCCGCCTATTGCATTCATTATTGCCTCCCTTGATAAAGCCACCCCTGCATTGGAAGCCAAAAGACAAAGGATTTCAAATTCTTTAAATGATAAATCAATGAGCTTATCATTTTTCTTTACTGTTCTATTTTTCATGTCAATAAGCAAATCGCCAAATAACAGGCTGGAATTCGGATTTGAATACAATGACTGTGTTCTTCTCATAACTGCATTAAGTCTGGCAATAAGCTCCCTTTGGTGAAAGGGTTTTGTTATATAATCATCTGCCCCTATCTCAAGTCCCAGGATAGCTTCCAGCTTATCATCATTTTCAGTAACAATAATTATTGCAATAGAATTTAAAACAGGATG
>JAAYQK010000296.1 GCA_012519325.1 Gracilibacteraceae bacterium
AAAATAACCGAAATTATATAAAATATGCTTCATCTGAATTCCTCCGACTATTCCTGGCTAATAGTTCCATTATTGATACGGATATGCCTGGCATGCCTTTCACCCTCTATCAAATGGGTTGCATGGGTGGTAATGATTACAGCCCTATTGGCGTCTCCGAAGGATTTCAGCAGTTCCAATATGTTTACTGCATTATCCTTGTCCAGATTGCCTGTAGGCTCATCTGCTATTATCAAAGCTGGTTCTCTTGCTACTGCCCGGGCAATAGCTACCCTCTGACATTCTCCCCAGGACATATGTTCCACCAATGAAAGCATTTTTTGCTCCAAGCCCACCTTTTCCAACGCATGCCTGGCATTTTCCCTTATAAGGCCGGGAGTTGTATCCAGAAACCTCATCCCCAGCATAACATTTTCCAAAGCGGTTCTCCCTTTAATCAGCCTGAAGTCCTGAAAAACCGGCCCGATCATTCTGCGCAGGCTCCTGATCCCTGATGCTTGTCCCTTGGATATATGATGCCCCAGTACATTCAAGGAACCTGCCGTAGGAAATTCTACCCCCATGAAAAGCTTCAGCAGGCTGGTCTTGCCGGAACCACTGGGACCAGTTATATACACTAATTCACCCGGTTCAATTGTGAGCTCGATATTTTTAAGAGCCATGGTACCATTCGGATATTTTAAACATACTCCCCTTGCTTCTATCATAACTTCCCTCCATATCAGAAAATGCGTCGACAAGCATCCTGAGCATTCTCCTTCATATACAGTAACAAATCAAAATCTATGAATCATCTCTATATATCCCTCTTTGATATTTACAGCGTGTATATTGTTTCCTGCCAGCAGCGGCTTAAGATTCAGCATCATGCCTTCCTCTCCGAATAATTCCTTCAAGGTTCCCGCCTCTAAAGCCATTCCGAAAAAGCTGCCCTCCTGTGCCTGAAACTTAAGTATATGGCCTTCCTGAATATTAAAGATTCCATTCAATATTAGGTTCTTTCCAGGTATTCTTATTTCAACCGAATCCGGATGAAACGCAAAAATCATATCCTCAAGCCTTGAATTCCCTGCAATAACTTTATTAATGGTGTTATCGTCGATAGTCCCCTTTACCTCAAAAAGGGAAAAGCTTATTTTCAACGCATCAACGGGTAAGCCGCCCTCTTCAATCATACGTGAGAATTCCTCTGCCGTCTCCGACAGCAAAGGTTTAAGCTCACTCCAAACCTTCTCCAGATCGTACAAGTATTCCTGGTAGTACGCCTTTTCCCCCTTAAGAGATGCCAGGTATTCTTCCTTTTCCGTCTTCAGCTTTGCTTTATCGTTTAATACCTTTCTTGATGACTCCTGCTTTTCATTTAACAGTGCAAGCTTTGCAGAAAGCTCTGATTTCTCCTCTACCAGTTTTTTACCGCTTGTCTCAAGCTGTTCTAAAAGCATTTCCGTATTGCGGGCAAGATCCCGGAGTATATTTATCCTCTGCAGAAAAGTACTAAGGCTATCAGAATCAAGAATAATTTCCAGAAAGGATCCGGAGCCCATCCTCTGATAGCTCTTCAAAACCTGCTTCAGGCTCTCCTTTTTCTTTTCATAAACAAGCTCTTCCTGTGCTATTGCTTTTTCCAAATCTTCTATTTCTTTTCTGATTGCTTCCGTTTCA
>JAAYQK010000297.1 GCA_012519325.1 Gracilibacteraceae bacterium
ATGCATCCTGACCGACCTCCTTTGCTGCCAGCCCGGGAAGACTCATAATTCCGGTTCCCAGCATGGTTCCTATAATAATAAATATAAGCTGTTTACTTGTTATGGTAAATTCATCATTGCTTTGCATTTTACTTTTGCTCCCTTTTATTGTTCAGTCTCCTCTTATCCTTGACAGGAATAGAATCTGGGCGTAGCTTCATTGCCCAGATAGGAACCCTGACGAATAAATCCCTGAAGTCCCTGAACCTTGTAGGAGCCAAGGGGGCAAAATACGGCAAGCTGAAGCTTTCCAACCTGCAAAGATGGATTATTATTACCGTCCAGCCTAAGGTTATACCAAATGCACCAAAGGTTGCCGCCAGTATAATGAGAAAAAGCCTTATAATTCTTATAACCAATGTCATACTGTAATTAGGTATAACAAAGTTGCATATTATTGTAATAGTAACAACTATTATCATAGAAGGGCTTACCAGATTGGATTTAACTGCAGCATCCCCGAGAATTATACCTCCTACCACCCCCAGCATTGCTGCTACTGCCGTAGGAAGTCTCAACCCCGCTTCCCTCAGGGCTTCAATAACAAATTCCATAGTTAGGGCTTCTACTACAGGCGGAAACTGGACTTGCTTCCGGAGACGGGCAATATTCAGTAGCAAATCCGGAGGAGCCAGCTCCGGATGATAGGAGGTCAGGGCTATATATGCAGGTGCTGCAGTTGTAGTAACAACAAATGCAATTACCCTTAAAATGCTAATATATACCCCCATATGAAACCGTTCATAATAGTCCTCAGGCGCCTGAAAAAACTGAATAAACTGGGCCGGCACAAGAAGCACGAAAGGTGTTCTGTCAAGCAAAATTGCAATTCTGCCTTCAAGCAGGGCTGCAACCACCTTATCAGGCTTCTCTGTCCCCAGAACCTGTGGAAATGGGGAGTAAGGATTATCTTCAATGAATGCTTCCACATAACCGTCGGCTATTACCCCATCTATATCTATTTTACTTATGCGGTTTCTAACCTCGCTTACCAACCTGTCTTCAGCCAGGCTCTCCACATATATAATTGCTAGACTGGTCTTTGTCCTCACCCCAACTTTAAAAATTTCTGTCTTCAAGGTTGTATCCGGAAGTGTCTTCCTTATCATAGCGATGTTAGCCCATATATTTTCAATGAAGCCTTCTTTTGAGCCTCGTAATGTCTTTTCATTTTCCGGTTCAGTAATAGATCTTGATTTTTCTTCAGTTATCTCCAATATGAGGATTTTATCCATATTATTTATTATTAACAGGACGTTTCCCTGGAATACCGCATCTTTGGCAATTCCCTTATTGCTTACTATCTTTACCTTTCCGATGCTTATACAACTTCTTGCGATTCTTTTTGCAAGAGTGCCTTTGTCAGAGTTGTTTTCCCCGGCGCCCCTGTATTCAATTAATGGTTTTATCACATTGTCATTCAGCAAATTCTTATCTGTGTTCCCATACATATATATAAGTGTGGCATTTAAATCCTCCCTGCCCCCAATCATAAGCTCTCTGAAAACCATATCAGCATTGCCCGCAAGCTCACGCCGGAACCATTCCGCTATATTGCAGCTATCCGCATTTATTTGCTTTGATGCGGAGTTTTGTTTTATGGTTTTTAGTTTTTTAGGTTTCACACTACGATTAAATGTAATAAGCTTTTTCACTGGAAACTCTCCTTGTCACCATTTTGCTCAATATAAAAAAACAATAACTCAAACCTTATTTGAGTTATTGTTTTCATTGCGATGCTTTTTTATTACATTTCCCGGTACAAGACCTCCAGCATCATTTTCAGTCCCTGGAGCCCTATATTCAATACCCTGCTGTCTTTTATCACCTCGGACAGCTTTTCTTCCACCATCCTTATCTTCTTTTCCCTGATGAACTCCTTGTTCTCCTTTGAGACAAAACAGCCCTTTCCGATCACAGTAACAATAAAGCCTTCCTTCTCAAGCTCATCGTAGGCTCTCTTGGTTGTGATAACACTTATGTGCAAATCAGCCGCCAGCTTCCTGATAGAAGGCAGGGCTTCCCCGGGTTTCAGCTGCTGATTGATAATCTGTCTTTTTATTTGGTTTGCTATCTGCTCATATATGGGCTCATTTGTCGAATTACTGACTGTTATATCCACATATATACACCTCACCCATGCGGTAACTGATCGCGAGACAGCTTCTGTCCCAACTGTCATTCGGAACTATATACACGTAAAACTTTAAAATTGTTTATTTCGTTCATACTGTTTATACTGTGCATACTGTACATACCATATATGTACAGTATAGACATTTCTGGCCTATGTGTCAATAAAATTGGTCAAAGATGTTGAAAGCTGCGTCAGGTGTGAGAATTTGGATAATACCCCTGGATTTTGCGGAATGGAATGATATAAGAGGGGTTGAATTAGCATAATATATGTAGTAATATACATGCACTTCAAAAAAAGGGAGGAAGGCAATTGGCGCGCAGTAGCAAAACCCTTGTATATACCGCTTTTATTCTTGCTCTTGCACTGTATCTGAGGCTTCGCTTTATAATATATGCTCCCTTTGAATTCAAAATCGATGCATGGAGCATGTATCACTACGCCCTGAATGTGATGAACGGCGATTATTACGGGCACAGCTTCGGAGAGCACTGGTCAAGATATGCCTACTGGCCGCCTCTTTATATTTTTATTTCAGGCTTTGTTTACAGGTTTTTCGGTACCGCACAGGACTTCCTTGTGATGAGAATGATACAAGCAGGCTTTTCCGCTGTTTCCTGCCTCCTCTGCGGCAGCATAGCCAGAGAAGCCCTTAAGGACTACAGCAGCCTTGATCTGGAGGCAGGCCTTGCTGCCGGAATCTTTATGGCCCTGAACCCCAGAATGGTGGCTTACACTAATCACCTATACGTTGAAACGGTATTTATTACCATATATCTTGCAGCCATATATTATGCCCTTAGGTACTTTAAAAGCGAAATGTCCCTCAAACTCAAAGCTGCCAAGGGTTTCGTTCCTATCAAATACCTTTTTCTCTTCTCTCTTTTTCTCGGGCTGGGCAACCTCACGCGTCCTGTGCTTCTTCTGCTCCCTGCCGTAATGTTTGTTTCTTCGCTATTCTATATCGCTGCTAAGAGACTTGATATCCGTCGGGGCATCAGGGTTATCACAGCAGATGTAACCTTTGTGCTGTTTATCATGCTTGCGGTGTTCTCTCCCTGGATCGCAAGGAACTATGCAGTCACAGGCCGTTTAATACTAATAGATACCAATGGCCCCATCAACTTCTACATAGCGCACAATCCCCATGCAAACGGAACCTGGGTAGATGTTAAAAAAAACCAATCCGATATGTACAGGCTGTATGAGACAGGCTATAAGGAAGGTTTGGTTTACATAAGTAAAAATATTCACAGGGAAATAGAACTCTTAAAAACCAAACAGCAGCTTTTTCTGCATCATGGAGATTATCATATCTCCGAAGCTAAAGCGTATCTTTCCAGAACCTACAGGCTTCCCCTTTACGGAAGCCTTATCAAGATGGGCATAGCAGGAAAGGATGCTTTGGAGGGACTTTATAAACTTCCTCAGATGTCCTTTGTATTCCTATGGAAATCCGCCCTTGTGCTTCTTACGATTTTCATTCTAAGGCTTATGGCAGCCAGATCATTGTACATACTGTTTTGCGAGCCTGCCTGGATAATTGGAAACTTCCTGTATATGAACCTTATTATCTTGATTTTTTATTATGCCCCAAGGTATAGAATAACTTCCGAGCCTTTCCTCTGCATCCTCATAGGAATTCTGCTGGCAGGAATATTTACATCATATAAGAAGGAAAATGCGACATAAAAGACACGGGGACGTTTCCCCTGTCTCACTGAAAGCGAGACACGCGAAACGTCCCCGTGTCTTCTGTCGCAATATTATTCTGGTGCGCACTTTTGGAGGATATAATTCAGGTCAATAAGTAGAAAATATAAAAGGCAAATGATATAATTAGGATGAAATGCAGGCAGCAAGGGATATAAAAAAACATGTTGAAGGTGATACAATATGATTACTGTAAATGGCAAAGAATTCCCATGGGAAGAGGGAATGACAGTTGCAAAGCTCTTGGAACTGAAAAAATATGCATACTCCAGGATAACTGTAAAG
>JAAYQK010000298.1 GCA_012519325.1 Gracilibacteraceae bacterium
GTCACAGGGCAGGCGCTAGCCTGTTCATTTTACCCTTGACCATCCATAGGGAAGCAGTTACTAACTTGTTTGCGGAATTTTGAGCTATTTTACGAAACATTGTGCTAATCTTTCATGTTAACTTTACAGAGTCAGGTTCTGTTAAATTTATATCACCCCAGGCACCCATCCTGTCACCGGCTATTATAACGACTCCGTCTATCCCCTGGATAGACATGGCACATTCAATTCCGGCTTTGATATCATACTTATTCTTTACCACATTTCCAACAGCAGTGGCGGCGGCATCCGCAAGGACTGTATCTTTCGAGATTACAACTGCGGCGTCAGCTTTGCCAAAGCTTAGTGAGTGGCCGACGGTTCCGCTGGATGTACATATTCCAAGTTCCTGATTGCTGCCGGGGATACTCAGGGCAAGCTTGTTGGATAAGGGTGAGCTGCCGGCAAATATGAGTATCCGCCTGTCTTTTTTTGATTTCAGAAATATATCGCCGCCGTTTTCCACCAGCACTTCATCCGAATACTTAAGAAGATACCTGCCCACATATTTTGATACTGCTCCGGCTACGGCTGCCATAGGGCCGACATTTGCAAGCAGTGCAGCCCGGCACATATCTTGTATTATATCAGGCGCATCGTGCTCTGGTTCAACCGGTACCAGGCTTGTTAAAAACCCGGGATTCTTCTTGATATAATCCGAAATATATTTCCTGTATTTATTAAGGGCAGCTTTTGCTTCCTTATCCAGATTTGTCCCGGCAAATATCTGTAAATCGGATTCATACTTGGTTACATTGAAGCCTGTAAGTTCATCTGTTTTCATATACTTGCGGTAAATTCTTTCCTGATACATAAGTTCTCCTTATCTGAGCCTGAAGGCTGAGCGCCCTTGAGGGGCACGCCTTTACACAAGCACTGCAATTAGTGCAGAGAAGTTCATTATAACTGATAGTCCATGATTCAGCTTCCATTTTCAAAGCTCCGCCCTTGCATGCTGCGGTACAGGCACCGCAGTGGACACATTTACTTCCGGATATATTAAGCTTGTTCATACTGTACCTCCTGCAGGGATTTCAGCACTGCTCCCTCAGGGAAGGAAGCTATCGGGGCTTGCAGAGTGAATCCCTTTTCCGCAACCCAGCTCTTTAGTACCTGGGCTATTTCCCTTGATTTATACAGGCTAGTAAGAGGTGAAGTTTTTACCTTTTTGCCTTCAATGGAAACAAATCCGCTTCTCAATTCCTCATAGCTGCATTGTGTTAATACAGGCTTATTGCTGCTTTGTACACTATAATCCACAATATTTGTATATATGTCCTTGTTCCGGACTGAAAGATTTAAAAGCAGATCCGTATCCAGAACCGGTATTGGTATCCCTATGCCTACAAACATTGAAATGCCGTATTTTTCAAAGACTGCCGGTTGAATAAATTCAGTACTCATTTCTTTAAGATTACCTATTACCGCAAGGGTACAAGCATTGGACAGGGGAACCCCGTTCTCTCCTCTCGGTTTACCGCTGGCAAATTGAGTTCCCTGCCAGGCTACGTAGCCTTCCGCGCCTGCTAGAAAAATCCTTGTGCCTATACCTATGGTTCTTAGGTAGGGATCCTTCAGTAAAGGACTTAGTTCTCCTGCGGTCGAATAATTCACATTACCCAAAAAAGGCTGAAGTACTCCCATATATGTGTACAAGGTTCTGTCCGATGTATTCGCAGCTGCGGAGTAGTTCTGATAGCAGTTTCTCGGGTTGTACAAATAGGCTTCATTTATCGTATCTTTGGTTATATAAGTATCCAGTTCTTTCCTGGGATAACAATCAGTGCCCCTTGAGTATGCCTTGAGATGTATTTTCTTGCCATCTATCAGGTTGCATATTACATGAGCGCCTCCGTATTCAATATCCCTGTCCTTTGAGGGTTCAGTGGCTCCTATGTATGTATCCACCGAAGCAAGCCCCCCATATGCGCTTACATTGTCCAGCTCAATTTTCTCCATTTTGATTGGAGGATCCGAGTGCCCGAAATTAAGAAAGGCGCCTGTGGAGCACATGGGGCCAAAGGTTGCTGTTGTTACTACATCTACGTATTTTGCAGCATCAGAAATGCCCTTCTCATCTACAATGTCGAATAATTCTTCTGCCGTAACTACTACTGCATTGCCTTTCCTGATTTTTTCATTGATTTCTTCATAACTTTTCTTTACTGTCATTTTTACTGTACCTCCTGGAATAAATAAAAAAGCTCTCATCCCATATAGGGACGAAAGCTATTCGTGTTACCACCCTGTTTCTTTTTTGCCTCGCGACAAAAAACTCTGCAAGTGACTCTTCAAAACTGATTCATCACCGTGCTGTATAACGTCAGCCTGCCGTTACAGGCTAAGCAAATGCCTCACCTGTACAGTTCAAGGACCATGTTGGGTTGGCTTCATGTACCGGTTCCCATCCTTCCCGGCTCTCTTTGACACTCGGTCCAACTTACTCTTCCCATCATCACCATTGCGTTCTTTAATATTTAAATCATAATATAACCCATTATTTCAGCAATGTCAATATAAAAATTTATCCCGTTCCCATATCATTAATTGCAACATTAAATGTCGCCTCTGTTAAGCAACCTGATTATAGACTTCAAGTGGAGTATAATAATCCAGAATCTTCCTTGGATAATTGTTTAACCAATTTTCGATGCGCTTTATTTCCTGTTTACTATATTTACCA
>JAAYQK010000299.1 GCA_012519325.1 Gracilibacteraceae bacterium
ACGCACGCTTCGCAGCTGTCTTACCGATCCCGACCTTTTCATGCATGTGGACAGACAGCTATCCGCTTTTTACAGTGCAACATTTATAAGCAGCAAGCTGTTCAACAACCAGTTTTATCCTATATTGCAGGAAAGCAAGCTGGAGCTGCATAACCTGGGTTCCGCTGAAAAAAACACAGCCCCTGTGTTTTCTGAGTATTTTGAAGTTAAGGTAAATAAAAGAAAATATCACTGTGAGCCGGGGGTATTCCAGGCCGAAGACATATTATCGGGCTGCAAATATCTTCTGTATTGAAATTCGTTAAGGGAGCTTCCCGGTGTGAAATACTCCTTCCAGTCCTGATAGCTCATTATTTGATGGTCTGATACTATATAGAGGCATTCAATATTCTGGGGAGGTATGGAATGCATTATCAATACTTCCGCATCGTAGCCTTCCCTTTTGTCATACCTTTTAATCAGATTTTCATTATAACTCAGGGAATTCTGCCAGTACTCCTCCGCAAATAGTCTTCCGTTAATACCCATGTATTCTTTCGTGCGTTCGAATCCGTCCAGATTCTGAAGAATAAAAGGTTCATATATGAAATTTGCCAGGTTCTCATTGCATATCCAGCATCTGCTCTTAAGTACCCTTACCCTGAGTATGGCGCTGTGGGAATGCCACTTATGCCCCTCCTTGAAGCCGATACTGGCAAATATGGCCTTTTTTCTTTCTACCCAGTCCGGAATTTTTTTTGGCTTGTATCGGTCGAAAAAGCTGTGGAAGTCAGTATACTTGCTAACATAGGTATTTTTATCATCATATCTGATGCCATGCTGCAAGGTCCTTTTTAAATCATTAATATTCACTACATGATAAACATAGCCATTTTCCAGGTAATCCTCCAGAGTCATGATATCCTCCTCTTATCAATAGTCAATGTTAGTTTTTGCAGATTTTTAAAAAACATGAGCAAAGCAATAATAATGCGCTGTTGAATATCCGGATATTCAACAGCGCCGTAACAGGATTATACTTATACAATATGGCATGCTACAAAATGTTCTGCCGACTTCTCTTCAAATAAAGGTGTTTCCTGCCTGCACCTTTCCACAGCATATTGGCACCTGTCAACAAATGTGCATCCTTCCCTGGGGTTTATCGGACTTGGTACGTCTCCCTCCAGCATTATTCTTTTCCTGTTTCTTTGTATATCCGGATTAGGTATGGGAATAGCCGACAGCAAAGCCCTGGTGTATGGGTGAACAGGATTTGAGTAAAGCTCATCCGACTTTGCGAGCTCCATCAGATGTCCCAGATACATAACTCCCACTCTGTCAGATATATATCTTACCATGGACAAATCATGGGCTATGAACATATAGGTCAGTCCCAGCTCCTCCTGCAGTTCCTTCAGCAGGTTGACCACCTGAGCTTGTATTGAAACGTCCAGAGCTGAAATAGGCTCGTCGCATATAATGAATTTCGGTTTTAAGGCTAACGCCCTTGCTATACCTATTCTCTGCCGCTGTCCCCCGGAAAACTCATGAGGGAAACGCATGGCATGCTCCTCATTCAACCCTACTAATCTTAAAAGCTCAATGACCCTGTCGGAACGCTCCGACTTGTTCTTGTAGGCATGATGTATATCAAGAGGCTCCGCCACAATATCCTCTACAGTCATTCTCGGATTAAGGGAAGCATAAGGGTCCTGGAATATCATCTGGAAATCCCTTCTGGCCTCTTGCATTTCCTTTCTTGAAAGCTTAAATATGTTTATACCGTTAAAAATAAGCTCTCCGTCAGTCGGCTCGTATAGGCGCACTATAGTCCTGCCGGCTGTTGATTTCCCGCAGCCTGACTCTCCGACCAATCCAAAGGTCTCTTTGGGATATATGTCGAAGCTTATCCCGTCAACGGCCTTAAGCTTTCCGCCTGCAACATCAAAATACTTTTTTATGTTTCTTGCAGAAATTAAAGGTTCTGCCATCATATTCCCCTCCCATTCATTGAATTTCTCTTCTGCGCCATGGGATGGTTCAACCAGCAGCGGCTTTGATGGGTCCTACTGCGCTCATCAAAGCCAGGCATATTATCTTTGCATATCTTCATGGCTTCACTGCAGCGGTCATAAAAGGAGCAGCCCTTAGGCGGAGCATACAGGTCCGGTGGTGTTCCCTCTATTGAATGAAGTCGTTCTTCCCTGTTCATATCCAAACGAGGTACGGAAGCCAATAATTTTCTTGTATAGGGATGTTTTGGCGACGCAAATATTTCATGAGTCAAGCCTACCTCCAATATTTGTCCTGCATACATTACAACAACCCTGTCGCTCATATCGGCTACTATACCCAAATCGTGAGTTATAAGGATTATTGACATCCCCAGCTGATTCTGAAGCTTCTTCATCAGCTCCAGTATCTGTGCCTGAACCGTAACATCCAAAGCCGTGGTTGGTTCATCCGCAATCAGCAATTGAGGATTGCAGGCCATAGCCAATGCAATCATTACTCTCTGGCGCATACCTCCGGAAAACTCATGAGGATATTGGTTTATTCTTTTTTCCGGTTGAGGAACTGCTACCAATTCAAGCATTTCAACAGATTTTTTTATAGCAGCCTCTCTGCTCATCTTATTATGCTTCATTAAGCCTTCAACTATCTGATATCCTATTTTCATTGTAGGGTTCAAAGAGGTCATAGGGTCCTGAAAGACCATGGATATTTTATTTCCCCTTATTCCCTGCATTTGCTTCTCTGATTTCTCCAAAAGATTTTCTCCGTTGAATAATATTTCTCCTCCCTTGAAAAATGCCGGAGGCATAGGAAGAAGCTGCATTATCCCGCCGGCAGTAACCGACTTCCCGCAGCCTGACTCTCCAACTATGGCTACGGTCTCTTTCTTGCCGACGCTGAAGGTGATACCCCTGACAGCTTCAACTTCACCAAAAAAGGTTTTGAAGGATATCTGAAGATTTTTTACTTCCAATACATTTTCCATGTTCTCACCTCTCTCTATTTTCGCAGCCTTGGGTCTAAAGCATCACGAAGTCCGTCTCCCAATACGTTAAATGCAAACATAATAAGGGAAATAAATATTGCCGGTATAAACAACTGATACGAGTTCCCTACCGGAAGGCCTGCCAGCCCGCTGTTAGCCAAGGTTCCCAAGCTGGATTTCGGGGCTTGAAGTCCAAGACCTATAAAACCCAAGGTAGCTTCTGCAAAAATAGCCCTGGGGATTTCCAAAGTTACATTAACCAATATCGGTCCAAGTGTATTGGGTATTATATGCTTTTTCAATATCCAACCCTTGTCGGCTCCAAGGGATTCGGATGCCAGCGAATATTCGCTTTCCTTTAATTGAAGCACTTGTCCCCGAACCAATATGGCCATGGGTACCCAGCTAGTCAGAGACAGTGAAAAAATCAGAACAAACATTGAGCTTCCCTGACCGGCTTGAGAAAACACTACTGAAATAAGAATCACAACCAACAGATATGGGATGCTGTATATTACTTCTGCTATACGCATCATAACAGAATCTATTCTTCTGCCTGAAATACCTGCGATACCGCCGTATAAAACTCCAATAAAGAAATCAATAAATGCAGCCATAATTCCAATAAACAGAGAGTATCTTACCCCGAACCAGGTTCTTGTAAACAAGTCCCTGCCCAGTTCATCCGTTCCAAACCAATGAACACTGTCGGGGTGGGAATTTATCAGGCTGTAATTTTGCTCAAAATACGTAAATCCATTTAACTTAGTCCCTACAAAGGACATAACACCAAGAATGCATATCAACAGCAGCCCGGTCATGGCTAATTTATTCATTTTCAGCCTGCGCCACACATCAGGCCAGTATCTTATACTGGGACGACGAATTTTTTCAGCATTCTTGTCTTCTTTAGCTGCAGCATCGAATAGTTCAGGTGAAATATCAAAGCCTGCCTTCATCATCGTCCCTCCTTAGTAAGCTTTATTCTTGGATCAATAAGCATATAGGCAATATCCACAATCAGCAACATAACAACTAAAATAATAGCGTAAAAGATTGTAGTTCCCATGATTAGAGGATAATCCCTGTTATTTATGGAAGTAATAAAGAACATCCCAAGGCCGGGAATACCAAAAATCTTTTCAATAACGAAGCTTCCCGCAATAAGATTGGTTGCCACCGTACCCAAAATGGAGACAACAGGCAGTATGGCATTTCTGACAGCATGCCTCAGGACAACCGTTGCATTGGATATCCCTTTGGACTTGGCAGTCTTTATATAATCCTGGCCCAAAACCTCCAGCATGCTGGAGCGCATATACCTTGCAAGCTGTGCCAGGGGCATAAGTGCCAATGCCAGGGATGGCAGAATCGAGTGTGCAAAGCTTCCCCATCCCCCAATAGGGAGCCATGATATATTTCTTGCAAGAAATTGTATGAATACCGTGCCCATAATAAAGCTTGGTACGGAAACCCCTATAATCGCAATTATCATTGATATATAATCCGGCCACTTATTTTGATTCAAGGCAGCAATTGCCCCCAAGGCCGGTCCGAATATAATAGCTATTAATAAAGCCTCAAGGCCTATGAAGGCCGATACCGGAAATCCCCTTCTTATCATATCATTTACTGTTTCGACTCTTGATTTCATAGAGTCACCGAAATCACCCCTGATGATTTTCCCCAGATATATAATATATTGCTCGCTTAATGGCCTGTCCAGGCCGTATTTTCTAAGAAGATTCTCATATACTACCTTAGGCATTTTGCTTTCCTGCCTGAATGGGTCCCCGGGAACAGAATGCATCAATATAAACGTAATGGTAATAACAGCCCATATTGTAACTATAGCCATTGCCACTCTTTTCAACAGATATTTTTTCATATTCTACCTCCTTGCCTCTTATAAAGAATATCGGGGGCTGTATATGCACAGCCCTCCGATCTTCTCAATAGGTGTCCGAATAATTATTTGTTCATATCAGCATATATAAAGTAAGGATATCTGTTTAAAGGCTTGAATACTCCGGTTACATAAGGCTTCTGAGCATAGGGCTGTGTATAGAAGTATACCGGTACCACAGGCATTGCTTCCATCAGTATCTTTTCCGCCTTACGCATATTCTCCATACGAACCTTCTGGTCTGTAGTTGCTTTTGCTTCCTTTACCAATCTGTCATATTCCGGATTGTTAAATTTTGCATCATTGAAGGGGCCATCCGATACCCACAAATCAATGAAAGTCATCGGGTCAATATAGTCGCCTATCCAACCGGCACGGGAGATTTGGTAATCTCCGGCTTTTTCCCTGTCAAGCTTAACCTGGAAATCAACATTTTCAAGCTGCAGCTCTATACCCAGATTGGTCCTCCACATTTCCTGTGCTGCCTGGGCTATTATCTTGTGGGCTTCCAAAGTATTGTAAAGAATTGAGAACTTACTGAAATCCTCAACCTTGAAGCCTGTTTCAGCCAAGCCTTCAGCAAACAGCCTCTTACCCTCTTCTACATTATATTCGACCAGCTTGCCGACGCCATCCCTGTACTCCTTGCCGTTTTCATCCAGCATTCCGAAGGGAACAACACCCTCTGCCGGAAGCTGGCCGCCCTGAGCTATCTTATCGCAGATAGTCTGTCTGTCCAGAGTAAGTGCAAGGGCTTTTCTAATTTTCGCATTATTGAAAGGCTCCATCTTATTGTAGAGATTATAATAATACACTGAAAGTTCTCCGCCTATTACCAGCTCCGGATTGCCTTCATTCTTCAGCTGTGCTACAACCGCCTGGGGAAGCGGAGTCAGGAAGTCGTATTCGCCGCCCAGGTATTTCTGCCAGGCCGTATTTTCGTCGTTCAGTATAGTAAACTCTATACCATCCAGTTTAACAGCTGATGAATTATAGTAATTGTCGTTCTTAGCCAGTGTTATTGTGGCATTATGCTCCCATCCTGTCATTTTAAAGGGTCCGTTGGATACATGAGTATCGGCATTTTTTGCCCAATCAGGATTTGCTTCAACAACCTTCTTGTTAACCGGATAGTAGGTATAGAAGGAAGTCAGCTCTAGGAAGTAAGCGGTAGGTGACTCAAGAACAACTTCCAAGGTTTTTTCGTCAATGGCCTTTACACCAACATCATCAACAGAACCGGTACCTGTATTGTACGCTTCACCGCCTTTGAGATAATACAGCTGGTATGCATAATCTGATGCCAGATCCTTATCCAAAGCGCGTTTCCATGCAAACTCAAAGTCATATGCCGTTACAGGATCACCATTGGACCATTTAATATCGTCACGCAGTATAAAGGTATAAGTAACATCGTCATCAGCCAGCTTATACTCTTTTGCCATACCCATTACTATCTTTCCGTCTACATCTTTCTTGGTGAGACCCTCAAAGGTATGGTCCAATACCCATGAATCATGGGTCCCTTGTGCCAGTGCAGGATCCAAGGAGCCCGGCTCAAAAGCATTATTTGTCCTCAATATCTTGGGTTCTGCACCAAGTGCAGGAGTTGCTTCCCCGGGAGTTTCTCCGGGAGCTTTCGGTACGCATGCTGATAGTGCAAAACTCAGAACCATCAACATTGCCAACACCAAAACTAAATACTTTTTCATTAATCCATTCCCCCTTATTTTAATTTCAGGTGATTATTAAATTTTTTCACCTGATAAAAGTATTTATTCAATTTTTAATGCATTGGCAATCTAAGGATATTTTGTCAAAATATTGCAGAATAAGTTATAAAAAAATAGCACGTACAAATTCAATAGTAATCTAATATCATGCTAATCTTTGCAGCCCGGCTTTATTCACTGCTGCGTTCCAGCCGGGCTGAATCATTGCTTTTATTATGCTGATGCAAGATATACTGTTAAATGCATGCTAATCAATATATTTAATATCCTTCTTAACTTATACTATACCAAAGGTTTGTGAATTCTTTGTGAAATTTTATTGATTTTTCTATGAAATTTCTGCCCAGGTTCTGAAGGTATCCTCATCAATAACAGCTACTCCCAGTTCATTTGCCTTTACAAGCTTTGAACCCGCATCGGCACCCGCCAGTACATAATCTGTCTTTTTACTTACACTTCCTGATACTTTTCCTCCAAAGCTTTCTATTATTTCCTTCGCTTGTTCCCGGGTAAAGTTTTGAAGCGCCCCTGTGAGTACAAAGGTCTTGCCATTGAAATGTTCATTCTCCCTTATTTCTTTTTTTGTGCCCTTTGTATTTACACCACATTCCTGAAGCTTTCTGATTAATAGAATATTCTGCTCCTGTTTAAAAAATGTTATTATGCTTTCGGCCATTTTATCCCCTATTTCAGGTATTCCGATCAGTCTGTCATAATCCGCATCAAATAATGCGTCTATATCTTCAAATTCATTTGCCAGGACCTGTGATGCCCTTTGTCCTATCATCCTTATTCCGAGAGCAAAAATAAGCCTGTTCAGCGGGTTTAACTTGGAAGCCTCAATTGCATCCAGAAGATTTTGTACCGATTTTTCCCCCATTCTCTCTATCCCTACAAGCTCATCCCTGTGATTCTTTAACAGGTATATATCAGCCGCATCCTTTATAAAGCCTTTATCCATCATCATGGTCATTATCTGAGGCCCGAACCCTTCTATATTCATTGCATCTCTTGACACAAAATGGAATAATGCCCTCTTAAGCTGGGCAGGGCATGAAGCATTGGTACACTTTGTCACGGCTTCTCCCGGCTCCCTGATGGTGTCCGACATGCAAACAGGGCATTTCTTCGGCATTTCAAAGGGCCTTTGCGATCCATCCCTGTCCTCCGTGACTACTTCCACAACCTCCGGAATAACATCTCCGGCTTTTTTGATAATTACAGTATCACCAATCCTTATATCCTTTTCCTTTATGTAATCCTCATTATGAAGAGTTGCCCTGCCGATAACAGACCCTGCAAGCCTTACAGGCTCAAGCTCCGCAGTAGGAGTTAAGACTCCTGTTCTTCCAACCTGCACTACAATATCCTTAACCTTTGTCTTTTTGGTCTCGGGAGGAAATTTGTACGCCGTAGCCCACCTGGGGGATTTTGTTGTATGCCCCATAGCTTCTCTTTGCTCAAGGCTGTTAACCTTTATCACAAGGCCGTCAATTTCAAAGGGCAGTTCTCCTCTCTTGTCGACCCAGTATTTGCATTTTTCTATTATTTCCTCGCTGCTCTTGTGTACGCTGATGAACGGACTTACCTTGAAGCCCAATTCCTTAAGGTATTCCAGGGTTTCCGCATGAGTATCAAAACCCTTTCCCTCTATGCTCTCAAGATTGAATATAAATATATCCAGGGGCCTTCCTGCAGTTATTCTGGTATCCAACTGCCTCAGGGAACCCGCCGAGGCATTTCTGGGGTTTGCGAACAAAGGCTCCTCCTGCTCCTCACGCTTTGCATTCAACTCCTCAAAGGCTTTCCTGGACATGAAAACCTCTCCCCTGACTTCCAAACTGACCTCCTCATCAAGAAACAGGGGTATGGATTTTATTGTTTTCAGATTTGCAGTAATGTCCTCCCCCTTTATACCGTCTCCCCTTGTTGCTCCCAGTACAAAGCGGCCTTCCTCATAATTCAGCACAACTGTGAGTCCGTCTATCTTTAATTCAACAACATATTCAACATCATCACCTACGGCTTTTCTTACCCTGTAGTCAAAATCTCTTATGTCGCTCTCATCAAATACGTTGCTCAGGCTCAGCTTCGGGGTTTTGTGCACAACCTCCGAAAACCCCTTAAGAACCTCGCCCCCAACTCTCTGTGTAGGAGAATCAGTCCGCTTTAGTGCGGGAAACGTTTTTTCCAGCTCCGTAAGCTCTTTCATGAGCAAATCATATTCGTAATCACTGATTTCCGGCTTGTCAAGAACATAGTAATTGTAATTGTGTTTGTTTATCAGGTTAATAAGTTCGTCAACTCTTTTTTCCAGTTTATCTATACCCAATCTGATTCCTCCCCTCAATATGCAATACTATTATTTCAAAATTACATCAGGAAGTAAGGTTGTATGTATTAAGCTTGTATATTTATTGTATAAGCAGCCTTGCGGAGAAGCACTAGAACTTCTTAACGAAGTGAAGGATTAGCTGCATCAACTGTTTGAGCGAAGCGAGTTTTGATGCAGTCCGGAACGAGTTTAGAAGTGTCTGGCTTTGAAGCTCCGGCTGCGTTATACCTTTACCAATAGCTCCTTTGGAATCTCCCGTACGAATTTTGAGATTGTATTGTAGGTAGTATTTCCATATAATGTGCGCTCAAATGCGGCTGTCAGGTAAAGCCTTTCCTTTGCGCGGGTTATCCCTACATACATCAGCCGCCTTTCCTCCTTTATCTGCTTTTCATCAAAGTATGACCTCTGGCTGGGGAATACCCCCTCCTCCATACCCGATATGAATACGAACGGAAATTCAAGGCCTTTTGCACTGTGCAATGTCATCATTATTAAAGCGTCTTTGTTTTCCTCCACCGTATCTATGTCGGACATAAGAGCCATTTGTTCCAGAAAATCCGGCAATAAGGCACTTTCATTCAACTTCTCGAATTCAAAGGTTGCCGATAAAAGCTCCTTGATATTCTCCGCTCTCGTCAGGGATTCTTCATCTCCGCCCTTTTCAAACTCCTCAAGATATCCCGTACGTTCCAGAACTTCCTTAACAAGCACCGATACCCTTTGGGTCTCTGCTATGCCCATAAGGCCGCTCATAAGCTTAACAAATTCCTTGATTCCTTTTTTTGCCTTTGCCCCTACTCCTTCAACGCTGTCGATATCCAGCAGGGCTCCGAACATGGAGTCTCCCGTAGCCCGGGCATGTTTGGATATTGCTTCCAGAGTCGCATTCCCTATGCCTCTCTTGGGTACATTTATTATCCTTTTCAGGCTCAAATCCTCGTCAGGATTCTGGATAACCCTCAGATAAGCGATGATGTCCTTTACTTCCTTCCTGTCATAGAACTTGAAACCTCCTACTATCCTATAGGGCAAGCCATGGGACATACAGGCTTCCTCAAGGACACGGGACTGGGCGTTGGTACGATACAATATCGCAAATTCTCCCAGCTCCCGGTTTTCCTGTGCTATCATCCTTTCAACCTCATCCATGATGAAGTTGGCCTCTTCCCTTTCATCTACAGCATAGTGATATATTATGGAACGGCCTGTACCCTTGTCGGTCCACAGTTTCTTGCTCTTCCTGCCGTAGTTGTTGCTTATAACCGCGTTGGCAGCTTCCAGTATTGTTTCAGTGGATCGGTAGTTTTGCTCCAGTTTGACCACCTTAGCTCCCGGGAAATCCTTCTCGAAGTTAAGTATATTACCGATATCGGCTCCCCTGAAGCTGTATATTCCCTGGTCATCATCCCCTACGACACAAATATTCCTGTGCTGCCCGGCAAGAAGCCTGATGAATGTATACTGGCTGAAGTTTGTATCCTGGTATTCATCCACCATAATGTATCTGAACTTATTCTGATAATATTCCAATATATCCAGATTCAGTTTAAAAAGCTCCACAGTCTTGCTGATTATGTCGTCAAAATCCAGGGCATTGTTTTTCTCCAGCTTTTTCTGGTACAGCATGTATATATCCGCAAGTTTTCGTCTCCTAATATCATGTATATTCTTGTCATGAAACTCCTGAGGAGTCATAAGCCTGTCCTTTGCTGCTGATATTTCGGCAGACACAACCCTGAAAGGAAAATTCTTCTCATTGAGGTTTAATTCCTTAAGGCATTCCTTTATAAGTGCCTCCTGATCCTTTGTATCATATATCACGAAATTTTTTTTATAATTCTTCAGGCTTTCTACATTTTTTCTCAGTATTCTCACACAGGCGGAATGAAAAGTAGAAATCCACATATTATCGGTATTGCCAATAAGCCCATGTACTCTTTCCTTCATCTCCCTGGCTGCTTTGTTGGTGAAGGTTATTGCAAGTATATTTGATGGATATACATCCTTTTCATCTATCAAATAAGCTATCCTGTACGTAAGTACTCTGGTCTTTCCGCTTCCTGCGCCTGCAAATATCAGAAGGGGTCCTTCGGTATGCAGCACTGCTTCTCTTTGTCTTTCATTCAGGTTCTCCAAATAATTCATCAGTACCTCCGGTAGTTTTTTTTTGTTACATACTATTATAACGCATCTGCAGAGAATAAAAAATAGTGCCATAACAAGCACTATCAGCAGACTGATAACTAACTTTCTATTTCACCTTTTTAAAACCACTTCATGCTCATTTAGTTTCGAATCAACATCTATAACATAGTCTTTAACTGCAGAATAACCTTCGTGCCTGTCACTTATCCCTTATCATATAAGCTTCCCTTCGCCTTATTTTACCATACAATTTATCCCTTCATAAGCTTAGCGATTATAAGAAATTCACATGGATTTTTGTCCAACCCCAACAATACTCTAGAGCAACAAGAGCCTTTGTAATTTGATACCTGCAGATGTCTAATAATATTATATAATAAGTCAAAGTTATTTTATGTAAAATTTTGTAGTTTTTCCATATTAATATTACTTCAAAGCCGTTAATTACTGCATACCGGATTAGGTTACGGCGAAACCTTTAACCTTTAAAACACTCAAATCCCGATTTTCACTCATAGGATAAGTTAACTAGTTAACAAGCTGGCACCTATGAATACAAATATAATCCCTACTGGTTTCCAGAAAACTATGATCCCGACAATGAAGAAGCCTATGCTGAGGAATTGGTAAATTCTTATATGAATCATGAGGAGATCAAGACTTTTGAAAACGGTGATTCTACATAAAAAACAGGATTAATTGAGAACATAGGATGAGAATTGATTTTTCAATAAATTGACCGTTTGACAAACTGTCACTTCAAAAGGGCGGCTAATGATAGCCGCCCTATATCTAAACGGATCAGCTAATCACAAATACCGTCAGAAAAGAATCTTATTATATACAGAAAAATAAAGCCCCTTTCGGGACTCTATTTTTTCCCTATGTCTTTTCTGTAATGGGCTTTTTCAAAAGCTATGGTGCGAATTGCGCTATATGCCCTGTCTCTTGCCTGTTCATAATTTTTTGCTAAGGCGCTTATTACAAGCACCCGGCCTCCGGCAGTCACAATTTTCCCGGAAGCCTTTTTTGTTCCCGCATGAAAAACCGTTACTCCGTCAATTTCAGCGGCTTTATCCAGGCCTTTTATTTCATAGCCCTTTTCGTAATGCTCCGGATATCCTCCCGAAGCCATTACTACGCAAACTGCCTGCTCCTCTTTCCATTGGATTTTCTGGGCTTCAAGCTTTCCGTCTATTACTGAGTTCATTATTTCAATCAAGTCCGACTCAAGCCTCAGCAGTACAACCTCTGTCTCGGGATCCCCGAACCTGGCGTTGTATTCCAATACCTTGGGACCCTTCTCGGTTATCATGATTCCGAAGTACAAAACTCCTTTATAACAGATACCTTCTGCTTTCAATGCATCTACAGTACGCTGGATAATGTCCCTTTCCACTGCTGCAGCTGTTTCTTCATCATAATAGAATGCGGGAGATACTGCGCCCATCCCTCCTGTGTTCAGTCCTTCGTCATTGTCCAATGCCCTTTTGTAATCCTGGGCGCTTACCATGGGCACTGCTGCTTTTCCATCAACAAAAGCCAGTATTGAAGCTTCTTTGCCTTCAAGAAACTCCTCGATGACAATCTTTGAACCTGCTTCGCCAAACTTCTTTCCAATAAGCATGTCATCAATGGCAGAGATTGCCTCCTCTCTGGTCTGAGCTATTATTACACCTTTTCCTGCCGCAAGCCCGTCAGCTTTGATGACTACCGGACAGCCGAAATCATCAAGCCCTGCTTTGGCCTTTCCAGGCTCATAATATACCTTATAAGCTGCAGTAGGTATTTTGTTTCTTATCATGAAGTCCTTTGAAAATACCTTACTGCTTTCAAGCATTGCACCCTTCCGGCAGGGCCCGAATATTCTCATGCCATTCTTCTCAAAACAATCTACAATGCCCAGACTCAAAGGTGCCTCCGGGCCCACCACTGTAAGTCCGATTCCTTCGGCCCGGGCAAATTCTAAAAGTCCGTCAATGTCGTCGGCCTTTATATCCACACATTCGGCAAGTTCAGCAATTCCACCGTTTCCCGGTGCGCAGTAAACTTTATTCACCAGCTTGCTCTGTGCTATCTTCCATACAAGGGTATGCTCCCTTCCGCCGCTTCCGACTACAAGTACCTTCAAGTTTTATCCTCCCTTCCGCATCACTACTTATTTTACCTGTTTAACGCATTAGAGGCAAAGAGTTCAAGGCGAAGCGCCTTAAACTTAGTGCTTGAAATGTCGCACCCCAGTAAATATCATCGCAATTCCATGCTTGTTGCATCCGTCTATGGACTCCTGATCCCTTAAGGAGCCTCCCGGCTGAATAATCGCCGTTATTCCTGCCTTTGCGGCGGATTCCACCACATCGCCGAAGGGGAAAAACGCATCTGAGGCTATTACGGCTCCCTTTGCCTTTTCTCCGGAACGCTCAAGGCTCATATTCGCCGACCATATCCTGTTGGTCTGGCCGGGTCCTATACCAAGAGTCATACCGTCTTTTGCCACCACAATGGCATTGGATTTTACATGCTTTACCACCTTCCATGCAAAAAGCATATCCTGCATTTCCTTCTCAGTAGGCTTTCTGTCAGTTACATAATTAATATCGTCCATGTCAAAATCCGCCCAGTCCGCATCCTGAATAAGCAGCCCGCCCCCTACCTTCTTCACATCTATGTCTGCTTCCGGCCTGCGGCTTATACCCTCAAGCTTCATTATTCTGATGTTCTTCCTGCCGGTAAGAACCTTCATGGCTTCTTCCGAATAGGAGGGTGCAATCACTATTTCTACAAATATTTTCCCGATTTCTGATGCCGTCCTTTCATCCACTTCCCTGTTAAGGGCTATTATGCCTCCGAATATGGATACGGGATCCCCCTCATAGGCCTTCATATATGCCTCATATATGGTACTTCCGATACCTACTCCGCAGGGGTTTGCATGCTTAAGTGCAACAACTGCGGGCTCGTCGAATTCCTTCAGGGTTTCAAGAGCTGCATTTGCATCGTTTATATTATTAAAGGAAAGCTCCTTGCCGTGAAGCTGCACTGCTTCGGCAATACTTCCCCTGACCTTTTTCATTTCCCTGTAGTAGGCTGCCCCTTGATGAGGATTTTCTCCATACCTCAAATCCTGTACCTTCTCAAAGGTCATGGTCACCGTCTCCGGATACTTCGGTAATCCGGCCTTAGACCATAAATAATTGCCTATCAAAGCATCATAGCTGGCGGTATGTGAAAAAACCTTGGCAGCAAACTCAAACCTTGTTGCTTCAGTTGTATCTCCGTTGTTACTGATTTCGGAAAGCACCTTCGAATAGTCCTTGGGATCCACAACAACCGTTACATACTTGTAGTTTTTGGCTGCAGCCCTGAGCATCGAAGGCCCTCCGATATCTATGTTTTCTATAGCTTCCGGAAGCTCCACGCCTTCTTTTTCTATGGTTTTTCTGAAGGGGTAAAGATTGACGACCACCATGTCAATGGTCTCAATCCCAAGCTCACTAAGCTTGTTCATATGCTCCGCCTTGTCCCTTATTGCAAGAAGCCCGCCGTGAATATTGGGATGCAGCGTCTTTACCCTTCCGTCAAGACACTCAGGATAGCCTGTTATATCTGATATCCCAATGACCTTTATTCCTGCCTCCTCAAGAGCCTTGGCAGTGCCTCCGGTGGATATTATCTCCACTCCTTGCTTTACCAGTTCCTTTGCCAAATCAACTATTCCGGTTTTGTCCGAAACGCTTATAAGTGCCCTCTTTATCATACCGGCATCACACCTCTTTCTTTAGTATATTAACCTTTCGCCCCTCTATTCGGAGC
>JAAYQK010000300.1 GCA_012519325.1 Gracilibacteraceae bacterium
ATGAAGGAAAGTTGCCAACATTTACTTGACAGTAACGAAGTGTCACAATAACTTGACAAAAATTTGTATAAGTAATAGAATTATTTTGATATGGTGTATTAATTGAAAGTGGCATGTTCTTATTGTTATTTGTTAACTTTGCATATGATGATTTTAAAGAATTAGTTGAAACCGTTACCGATAGTCGATAAAACAAATTAATGAGGAGGTGAAAAAGTTATAGAAAAAATAACATATATAGCAATTGCACTAATTACCTTCATTATTGGGTATTTAGTTAGAAGATATATTGCTGAATCAAAAATAAAAAATGCTGAGGAACAGGCTTTAAAAATAATTTGTGAAGCTGAAAAGCAATCAGAAACAAAAAAGAAAGAAATTGTTATTGAAGCAAAGGAAGAGATTCATAAGCTTAGAGCTGAACTGGACAGAGAAATTCGCGACAGAAGGAACGAAATCCAGAGAGCCGAAAGAAGACTGGTCCAAAGAGAGGAATCCCTGGATAAGAAGGTTGAAAATCTCGAACAAAGAGATGAAGCAATCTCCAGAAAGCAAAAAGAGATACAAAAATCCTTTGAAGAAGTACAGGAACTGTATAAGAAGCAGGTAGAAGAACTTGAAAGATTATCGGGATTATCATCAGAAGAAGCAAAACAATTGCTTTTGAACAACATTGAAAAGGAAATAAGGTATGAAGCTACAATAATGATCAAAGACATTGAGTCAAAAGCTAAGGATGAAGCAGAAAGGAAAGCCAAGGAAATCATTGCGAGTGCCATTCAGAAATGTTCCGCAGACCATGTTGCTGAAACAACAGTATCTGTAGTACCTCTGCCCAATGATGAAATGAAGGGCAGAATAATAGGGCGCGAAGGCAGAAATATAAGAACGTTGGAAACACTTACAGGCATCGATTTGATAATCGATGATACACCAGAAGCTGTAATATTATCCGGTTTTGATCCAATAAGAAGAGAAGTTGCAAGAGTTGCTCTTGAAAAGCTTATTATTGATGGACGAATACATCCTGCCAGAATTGAAGAAATGGTTGAAAAGGCGAAGAAGGAAGTAGACGATTACATCAAAGAACAAGGAGAACAGGCTACTTTTGACACCGGAGTACATGGGTTGCACCCTGAGATTGTTAAGCTTTTAGGGAGATTGAGGTTCAGAACCAGTTACGGACAAAACGTACTGAATCACTCAATAGAAGTAGCACACCTTGCGGCATCAATGGCTTCAGAGCTTGGAGCCGATGTGAAGCTAGCAAAAAGAGCAGGTTTGCTGCATGACATAGGAAAAGCCGTAGATCATGAAGTGGAAGGTCCTCACATACAGATTGGTGCTGATCTTGCAAAAAAATACAAAGAATCCTCTGAAGTAGTTCATGCTGTGGCAGCGCATCATGGAGATATTGAAGCTACAACGGTTGAAGCAGTTCTTGTTCAGGCAGCTGATGCAATATCTGCTGCAAGACCGGGAGCAAGAAGAGAAACCTTAGAATCATACATTAAACGTTTGGAAAAAATCGAAGAAATAGCTAATTCATTTGATGGAGTTGAAAAATCTTTTGCTATTCAAGCCGGTAGAGAAGTCAGAATCATGGTTAAACCGGAAGAAGTAAATGACAGCGAAATAGTATATATTGCCAGGGATATCGTCAAGAAGATTGAGGATGAGCTGGAATACCCTGGTCAAATCAAGGTAAATGTTATTAGGGAAACCAGGGCAATTGAATATGCAAAATAAAAATGCGCGGCAGTACATGCAAAATGCATGGGGCCGCCTTTTTTAACTATAATAAATATAGGAACAATAATTATATTTAAGACTGGGGAGGCATTTATGAACATACTTTTTATAGGTGATGTGGTAGGCAGGCCCGGAAGAAATTATCTAAACATAAACCTTAAAAGGCTTGCTGAAGAAAATGATATTGATTTTATCATAATAAACGGAGAAAACTCAGCCGGCGGAGTCGGCATTACCAAAGGTACATATGATGAGCTTATTAATATGGGAGCAGATATAATCACCCTTGGCAATCATTCCTGGGCTAAAAAGGAAGTGTTTGAATTTATCGAAGATGCGGAAAGGCTTGTCAGGCCTGCAAATTACCCTGAGGGTACTCCGGGAAAAGGATACAGAATAATGGAGAAATCAGGTAAAAGGATTGCTGTAGTGAATCTCTGCGGTAGAGTTTACATGGATTGTATCGACTGCCCCTTCAAAACCATTGATAAAATATTGTTTGAACTGGAGAACAAAGCTGATATCATAATAGTAGACTTCCATGGAGAAGCTACCTCGGAAAAGCTTGCGATGGGCTGGTATCTTGATTGCAGGGTTCATGCCGTAATTGGTACCCATACTCACGTTCAGACTTCCGATGAAAAAGTGCTTCCTGGTGGAACTGCATACATCACGGATGCGGGAATGACCGGTCCCTCAGATTCAATATTAGGAGTAGAAAAGGATGCTGTTATCAGAAGATTTATTACAGGCATGCCCACAAGATTTGAGGTTGCAAGTGGTGAAGCTGTACTAGGGGCTGTATGCATACAGCTTGATGAGAATAACAAAGTTTATAATATAAAAAGGATAGTGGGTTGATTATTCTGTAAAACTCTCCAGATTGTAGAAAAAAAGAGGATTTTAGATATATATGTAGAATAGACTATTATATTTAGAATTTTATGCAATACTACAATCAAATAAGGGGGGGGCTATAAGTGGATGTATTAAAAGTTTCAGCTAAATCAAATCCAAATTCTGTTGCAGGAGCGCTAGCGGGAGTGTTGAGAGAAAAAGGTTCCGCAGAAATTCAAACAATAGGAGCAGGAGCTTTGAACCAGGCAATCAAAGCAGTTGCTATTGCCAGAGGATTTGTAGCACCTGGAGGAATAGATTTGATATGCATACCAGCCTTCACCGACATACAGATAGAAGGTGAAGAGAGAACAGCCTTAAAACTTATTATAGAACCCAGATAGACAACAGTACCTGCTTATTATCATAATATGAGCAGGTACTGTTTTATTGTGTGTTATAGGTTTATGCTTATTTTGGAAAATACCTTTGTGTGTTGTTTTGTAAAATGATATAATATGCTAAACGCATTTTATATCATCTTTTGATGGGCTTCAGTCTGTTTAGAATGTGCAGTATACGATTATTAGGGAGGCTTAGTATGCTTAGAGCGGATTTGCATATTCATACAACAGCTTCTGACGGATTTCTGAGTCCGGAGGAAGTAGTGCGCTGGGCAGGTATCAAAAGGTTAGCTGCAATAGGAATAACGGACCATGATACCGTAAAAGGAATCAGCCCAGCAAAAAAGGCTGCACTCCGTTTTGGAGTAGAAGTTATCCCGGGAATTGAGCTTAGTACAATATTTGAAGACGAGGAAATACATATTTTAGGTTATTATATAGATTACAAAACTAGGTGGTTCACAGACATTCTTGAAAAAATACAGAATTCAAGATATGAAAGAGCCGGGAAAATAGTTGATAAGCTTAATGATATGGGAATTGACATTACCCTTGAACAAGTGAAAGGAATAGCCGATGAGGGCTCAATGGGCAGGCCGCATATAGCAAGGGCAATGATCGATAAAGGCTATATAAGCAATATAAGAGAAGCTTTCAGCGAATACATTGGTAAAGACCGTCCCGCTTATGTGGAGAGATATAAACTATCCAGCGGAGAAGCAATAGATATGATAAAGAGACTGGGGGGAATATCTGTTCTTGCACATCCGGGACTGATAAATAATAAAACCAACATAGAAAAAATAATCGACCTTGGGATTGACGGCATTGAAGTGTACCATACCAAGCATGATGATGAAACGGTCAGAAACTCCTTGGCGATTGCCCATTCAAGAAAGCTGTTGATTACAGGAGGTTCAGACTGCCACGGGATAAAACTGAATAATGAACCAATACTGGGAAATTGCTCAATTGATTATAAATATGTGCAAATGCTTAAAGATGCATTAGATAAAAATAGGGAGGGATAAAAATGAAAATCAAATTATCTGAGAAAGCCTCAAAAATAGCGACCTCTATGACGCTTGCAATTGATTCGAAACTTAAACAAATGATTGCAGAAGGAGTTAAAGTATATGGCTTTGGCGTTGGTGAACCTGATTTTGATACACCGGAATATATAAGGAATGCAGCTATTGTGGGATTGAACAAGGGGCTTACCAGATATACTCCGGCACAAGGGACAATTGAGCTTAGAAAAGCAATATGTGCAAAGCTTAAAAGAGAGAACAGCTTGGATTATGAGCCTAATCAGATAATAGTATCAAGCGGTGCCAAGCATTCACTTTCAAATACCTTTGCAGCAATACTCAATCCCGGGGATGAGGTTATTGTACCGGTTCCATATTGGGTCAGTTATACGGAGATAATCAAGCTAAATGACGGAATTCCGGTTCTGGTACCAACGAAAAAAGAAAATAATTTCAAAATAACCAAAGAAGAGTTGAAGAATGCAATAACTTCAAGGACAAAAGCAATACTCATTAATTCGCCCAGCAATCCTACAGGAGCAGTCTATACCGAAAGGGAGCTAAGGGATGTTGCCGAGGTTGCGGTAGAAAACAACCTTTTTGTTGTATCAGATGAGATATATGAGAGAATCATATATGATGACAACAAGCATATTAGTATTGCCTCCTTCGGCAGTGAGATAAAAGATCTTACAATACTTATCAATGGAATGTCCAAGTCTTATGCCATGACAGGCTGGAGGCTTGGATATGCTGCAGGAAATGAGAAATTGGTTAAAGCCATGTCAAGTATCCAGAGCCATGCTGTATCTCATCCCAGTTCAATAACTCAATATGCTTCAGCAGCAGCCTTAAACGGGCCTCAGGATGATTTAAGAAAGATGGTTCAGGAATTCAATAAAAGAAGAAACTATATGTATGAAAGGATAAACTTTATGGAAGGCCTTAGCTGTATTAAGCCTGAAGGAGCCTTTTATGTATATGTTGATATAAGCGCTTATCTGGGGAGAAACTTATGCGGAATCAAGCTGGGATCTTCTCTGGATTTTGCTCAAATTATGCTTGAAAAAGGCTGTGTAGCAGTAGTCCCGGGAGGCGCATTCGGAACCGACGGCTTTATCAGACTTTCTTATGCGACATCAATGGAAACAATAAAGAATGGGCTTGATAAATTTGAAAGCTTCATTAAGGAAAACATCGAATAGGGTGGTATCATACATTGAACAGGAAGGAATATCAAAACCCTCTGATAAGCAGATATGCCAGTAAGGAAATGTCTTATATATTTTCTGATGATTTTAAGTTTTCAACATGGAGGAAACTTTGGGTTGCTCTTGCCGAGAGTGAAATGGAGCTTGGACTGAATATCACTCCGGAACAGGTTGATGAATTGAAGGAACACATATATGATATTAATTATGAGGATGCGGAGAAAAGAGAAAAAGAGACACGCCATGATGTAATGTCCCATGTTTATGCTTATGGCTTGCAGTGCCCCAAGGCAAAGCCCATAATACACCTTGGAGCTACCAGTGCCTTTGTAGGTGACAATACTGACATAATACAGATTTCCGAAGGCCTCAAACTAATAAGAACTAAGCTTCTCAATGTAATTAAAAATCTCGCAGTGTTTGCGGAAAAATATAAAGAGCTTCCTACTTTGGGGTTTACACACTTTCAGCCCGCACAGCTGACCACTGTCGGAAAGAGAAGCTGCTTGTGGGTGCAGGATTTTCTAATGGACATTGAAGAACTGGATTTTCAACTTGACAGGCTTAAGCTAAGAGGAGTTAAGGGGACTACCGGTACACAAGCAAGCTTTATGACGCTTTTTAACGGTGATCATGAAAAAATAAAGGAATTGGATATAAAAGTTGCAAAAAAGATGGGTTTTGAAAAGAGTTTCCCTGTAACAGGCCAGACATATCCAAGAAAGCTTGACAGCCAAACATTGAACGTGCTTTCACAAATAGCTGAATCTGCACATAAATTCAGTAATGATATACGTCTTCTACAAAGCTTAAAAGAAATTGAGGAGCCATTTGAAAAAAACCAGATAGGCTCATCGGCAATGGCTTACAAGCGCAATCCTATGAGATGCGAAAGGATTGCAGCTCTGGCCAGATTTGTAATAACGAATTCGCTGAATCCTGCAATTACTGCAGCCAGCCAATGGTTTGAAAGAACCCTTGACGATTCTGCCAATAAAAGGCTTGCGATTCCGCAGGGTTTTCTAGCAGTTGACAGCATACTTAACATAATGATAAACGTCACAGCCGGCCTTGTGGTAAATGAAATGATTATAGAACAGCATATAAATAATGAGCTTCCGTTCATGGCAACCGAAAACATACTGATGGAAGCGGTAAAAGCCGGAGGAGACAGACAGGAACTCCATGA
>JAAYQK010000301.1 GCA_012519325.1 Gracilibacteraceae bacterium
CAGCTTCTTTAAAACTTTAATCAGCTTTTTCGTATCGCGGGCATGGAGTCCGACAGTCGGTTCATCAAGTACATATAAAACCCCTGTAAGACCGCTGCCCAAAATAGATGCCAGTTTCAGCCGCTGGGCTTCACCCGCCGACAAAGTGACGGCAGCACGTTCCATGCTCAAGTACCCCACACCGACATCCAAAAGCCGCTTAATTCGTTGTTCTAAATCGTCAATCACCGGTCTCGCTATCAGCAAAGCCTCCTGAGTGGTGAATGAAGGCAATTTCTGAATCCAGTCTAAAACATCTTCCAAGGATTTTTTTGACAGTTCAATAATATTGGTTCCCCCGACTGTTACGCCAATGCTTTCCTTTCGCAAGCGTACTCCATGACATTCAGGGCAAACCTCTTCATGGAATAAACCACCTAATTTGTCCTTTGAACCGCTCCCCATCTCGGAATGCCGCCTTAAGACGTTAGTAATAATGCCCTCAAACCGACCCTCCGGAACTGTCTTGGGCGGTTTGACACCGGGGAAGTGTCCGCAAAATTGAAAGCTTAATGCACCGTACAGAAGAAAGTCCATCTGTATCTGCCCATAATTTTTCAGCGGCTCATCGGTGCTGATAGGAAACCCGTAAAATCTGCCCGCGTTTTCAATAGCTTCCGAATATCGGTCAATGTGAAACTTATCCCAAATGCGGACCCCTCCGTCACGAATACTCAAATCAGTATTTATGATTCGTTCAAGGTTGGGTGTATTTACGACCCCAAGCCCCCTGCATACCGGGCATGCTCCCTCCGGTTTGTTAAAGGAAAAATGGCTCATTAGCAGTTCCGGTAGTTTTTCACCGCAGGAGGGGCAAGCAATCATGTTTTCAACCACATCTGAATTACCGACACTGTCCCTTAGCGATTCATCCCAGTGCATGGAATCTGCTTCCATTTCCACTTCAAAAGGCTGGCGTATCAGCTCACCACAACGAGGACATTTTCTAACACCTAATTTTGCAAACAATATTCGCAGATAAGTGAAAACCTCTGTGACGGTGCCTACCGTAGAGCGTGGATTGCGGTTATTGTTTCTTTGGTCAATGCTGATGGACGGAGACAGACCCATAATGGCGTCAACCTTTGGTTTGCTGATGAAATCTGTCACCATCCCCATGGATTCCATATATTGCCTTTGACATTCTTTCTGAAGGATATCCAAGGCAAGAGTTGATTTACCACTCCCCGAAAGACCGGTAAATACCACCAACTTGTTCTTGGGAATACGAAGCGAGATGTTTTTGAGGTTATTTTCCCGCGCTCCCTTTATTTCGATAAAGGTATACATTTGATTTCCTCCCGATATTTTTTCTCATGGCACATAACGCCATTCGCTTTTATAGAGACAAGCGCGGCGGTTCAATTTACAATATTAAAGCAAGTTCGACTTCATCTTTATCGTAATTTCCGGTCAGTTCAAAGCCAAATTTCTGAAACAACTTGAGTGCAATGGTATTCACCTTGTTACAGGTTAATGCTACTCTGTCAGAATCTCCAAAAGGCTTTCCTTTGATGTATTCGAGTACTTTCTTCAATGCCTCTTTACCATATCCCTTGCTCTGTGAGGATGCGTCGATCATCATATGCCATACATCATATTCAGGTATGTCATAATCATAAATAACCATTACATAACCAACCATCTGATCACCATCATAAATGCCAAAAGGCGTACATTGGTTATAATACACATAAGCCTGTGCAAGGCTTCGAATCGGATGAGAGACAAAGGCTTCCTGCCCGTCTGCCAATTTCAGATTGAATGCATCCACGAAGTTTCTTTCATCTATTCTTTTTAACTGAATTTCCATTTTTCTATCCCCCCAAATATATTTATTTTAAAAGAAAGGGACTCAAAGGAAACACCATCATCAACTGTAGAGGTATCTCTATTTATGCTTTCTAACTCGACCATTCCTTGGACCCCTTTCGCAAATTTTTAATTTTATATCCATATTACTTATTCACATAAAGAGATTATTGCTGTGTATTAACTTCGTTCGGTAACATTTCCATGATATCACTTATATCACAGTCAAGTGCGGTACAGATTTTTTGCAATATCTCTGTATTTACATTCTCATTTTTGCTGAGTTTCGTCACGGATGCCGAACTAATACCTGCGACCCGCTGCAAATCCTTCTTTTTCATATCTTTGTCAATCAATAATTTCCAGAGTTTCTTGTAGCTGATAGCCATTGCATTCACCTCTCTAAAATGGCGGTTTTATTAAACATATGAAAGTATAGCACATTAAAATTAATAAATCAATGATTATTCTTTACGTTCGCTCGATTTTTTATCATAAATTATTGAAATTTTCTTATTATAGTATAATCTATTCTGGCAATTGAAATGCGTTATTATTGTTGAATAGTTTCGCATTTAAATAATAATTATCTACGGAGGGTCGGTTATGGCACAGAATCGTTCATTTAAAGATTATGCTGCAAATCGTTTTTATAGCGAGTTGTACCCGGCTGTTTCCGACTTTTTGGAGCAAAATCACAGTGACCTAAATGCATCCTCACGACTGGTACGTACCATTGAGAGTGGTTATTTGGGATAAACAAGAGATAAACGTCAAAGATTTGGGTGAATAGCCAGATAGTTAATTGCCTACCCTTCTCTCCAAAGGAAGCGGAAACACTATATACGCTTCTATATAAACTGATTAACTCGATGGAATGTAAATAGCGATGAACAAATAATCGTACCAAGGTGCCCGTCTATGTTCATTTATAAATTCAAAATAAGATCAGGCACTCTACGCCATGTAAGCATAGAGTGCCTGATTCGATTTTATTTAATTCCCATAGACAAAACTTTGAAATACCCTATTAACTATTTCTTGTATCCACATTTAGGACACACACCATTTTCGTTTAATGCAATACCGCATAACGGGCAACGGTCTATTTCCTTTTTAGGTTCATACTCTTCTGTAGCGCCATTAACTCCGCTTGTAAATGTAAGCTTAACGATATTCAGCTTATCTTTTAGTAAATCGTAAACAATTTTGATCATGCCTTCAACGGTCATTGTCTCTTTTGTTACAACTAAACGACATTCCGGATATGCTGTTGCAAGGTCTGTTTTGAACGCAGGGCCTTTTTGCTTATTGGTTGGTGCACCGTCTTTAATTCCTTGTGCTTCATAAACGCCAAGGATAGCAGGAAGTAACGGATCGTCCTCCCTCAAAACGAGCGCATGGTCAAAGTTTTGTAATACTTCCCAAGCGGTTTTCTGAATTTCATTACACGGAAATACCATATTGACTCCCATGTTTACCGTATCTTCAACTTCAATCGTCAGTATTCCTGTATGTCCATGCAAATACTGTGCTTCGCCTTTGAACCCATAGAACCTGTGTGCATACTGTAGGTCTAATGTAGTAAAACTTCTCATAGCCATTCTCCTTATAATATATATTTACGGGTGTTCTTTGCTCCCGTATGCGCATATAGTTAACTTGCCAAATTGTCTGTACCGATTCTAAACCTAATAAATCACTACTTACATCCAAGGCAAGTGCCCTTGAAAAAAATATCATGCCCGGTAATTTCAAACCCATGAGTATCCTTAATGTTCTTTTCCAAATCCTTTATAAAGTCCATTTCTACATCAAAGACCCTGCCGAACTTTACGCATCTTGCGTGATAATGATCATGGCATATATGATCGAAACGATCGGCTCCGTTGGGCATTGCCACTTTGCGTATGTCACCGATATCTGACAGTAGATTCAGATTACGATATACCGTGCCTCTGCTGATATGGGGGTATTTTTTCACAATCGTATCGTATATCTCATCAGCAGTGGCATGATTCCGTAACTCTTTCACCGTTTCAAGAACCAAAGAGCGTTGAGTGGTTGTGCGCTTAATCTTAATATAATCAACCCCTTTGTACATAAATCTTATTAGTATTATATACTAATAAGTACAATATGTCAATAGTCTTTTTTATTATGTTGAAAACCACATGTAGGATTACAATACATGTGTTACATTAAAACATTTTATCCTATGGATTTGTGGAAAACTCTGCGAGTTTACCACAAACCCACAGGATCTGCTGCTGCTACTACTAAAATCTAATAAATAAATAGC
>JAAYQK010000302.1 GCA_012519325.1 Gracilibacteraceae bacterium
AAAATCAAATAATTAACATCGCATCACCGAAGCTGAAAAATCTATAACGTTCCTTCACTGCTTCCTTATAAGCCTTCATTATATTATCCCTGCCTGCCAAAGCACTTACAAGCATGAGCAAAGTAGATTCGGGCAAATGAAAGTTTGTGATAATTCCATCAGCTATTTTGAACTTAAACCCGGGATAAATGAAAATATCCGTCCAGCCCTTATCCTCCTTAAGGCTGCCATTTTTCTGCATTATTGATTCCAGAGTTCTTGTAGAGGTTGTACCTACACATATTATCCTTCCTCCGCTGCTCTTTGTACTGTAAATGATTTCAGCATTCCTGGCATTCAGTTCGTAGTATTCTGAATGCATCTTGTGTTCTTCAATATTACTAACCTTTACAGGCCTGAAGGTGCCTAAACCGACATGAAGAGTCAAATAAGCCGTTCTGACCCCTGAATCCAAGAGCTGCCGAAGCAGTTCTTTAGTAAAATGAAGTCCTGCAGTAGGCGCTGCAGCTGAGCCCTCATACCTTGAGTACACAGTCTGGTACCGTTCTCTGTCTGCAAGTTCTTTTTTAATATAAGGCGGAAGAGGTACCTTTCCCAAGCGATCAAGTACTTCCTCAAAGATACCGTCGTAATTAAATCTTACAAGGCGATTGCCCCCTTCAAGTACTTCAATTACCTCTCCCTCAAGCTCTCCATCTCCAAACAGAAATACTGCTCCTGTCTTCGCCCTTTTTCCCGGTCTGACCATCACCTCCCATATATCTTTTCCCCTCCTGTTTAATAGAAGCAACTCCATACTGCCCATGCCGTTTTTCCTGATACCAATGAGCCTTGCAGGTATTACTCTTGTATTGTTCATCACCAGGCAGTCTCCCTCGTTCAGATATTCCAAAATATCTCTGAAATTGCAATGCTCAATTTCGCCTGTGCTTTTATCTAGAACCAGAAGCCTGGACATATCCCTTTCGGTGATCGGCTCCTGTGCAATTAATTCTTCAGGAAGGTCATAGTAAAAATCCCTAAGCTTCATTTTATGCCCACTTTCTATTGTACTTTTGAATTTTGATAGTAGTGTTCCAATATTTTCTGATAGTTATAACCTGCTTCGGCCATCCCTTTAGCGCCGTACTGGCTCATTCCCAAGCCATGTCCGAAGCCCTTCCCGTCAAAGGTATATTTGTCAGGAACGACATTGTAGGATTTAGTGCTGTTCATACCTTTTACAGTGATCTTGTTCCCTGTACCTTTTACAATTGTTTTTCCTGAAGAGGACAAAACATGCATGTGTGAAGCTCTTCCCCTCTCGGTTGAATTAAACTGGGAACCTCTTACAAAAACATCCGCATCGGTTTTCAAAGTATACCATATACTCTTAAGCAATCTTGTACCAATAATTCTCCTTATCTCTTCCTTATTGAATATCCTTGTATCCTTGGAGCCCCTTATCTCCAGTTTGGTTACTCTCCCGTACCTGCTGGACTCCAGTATTCTGATATCCCTTATTTCGCCTAAATTAATATTTGACTGTGCAAGCTTTTCTTTTATTTCAGTCTTGTCCAATTCAACGGTCCAGTTGTCATAAGGACTTCCAAGGCTGAATTTATCATCCACTCCCCTTATGTAATCCGTCTTTGCATTCCAGACATTTTCACTGTCCTCAGTATGCCCTCCGCTGCTTGAGTGATAAAAAGTAGAAATAAGAGCTCCATTGTATGTAATTACTTTACCCTTGGTGGCATTAACCGCTTCAGTGGTAGAGCTGTTTTCTTTTTCTAATCCGTTATATGCCTGGCAGTGTTCAGTGCTGCATAGATCAAAACCATAAGCGTTATGTCTTTCCATAGTAACCAGCGCGAAATTCCTTGCTGCCACAGCTTGTGCCTTCAAGGCTTCTATATGCCAGGATGCAGGCATCTCAGAGGGAACAACACTATATAAATAGTGTTCAACTGGAAGTTCATTTATCAATGTAATATCGCTTCCGGCAAGGCTTTGCATTGTTATGCATCCCCTGTATTTCTTTCCTTTGTACTTCAATGAGCTAACTTTCCCCTTAGCCTCCTTGGGGACTATCTTAATTTTTTCTTCACTATTCAATAACAGCATAAGCTGTCCGGTAGTACCGTCAATAATCTGTATTCTTTTCTTGTCGGGATGTACAACCGAATAACTAATATCACTTTCTTCCTTTTTAATAATCTTAATTTGCTCAAGACATTCGCTTTCGTCAAGATACAGCTGCGACCAAACCATCCATCCTCCTTCATATGCCAGAAATACCGGCTGGGTTATGGATGACACCTGTTTTAATACCTTTAGGGCTGATTCCAAATCTTCATACACACCGCCTATTTGTATATGGTAGGGTCCGATTACTTCGCCCTCGTATTTGGCTGCCCTTACATAGTTTATTTCTGTTTCCTTGCCCTTTACAACATTATAGTATTCGTCCCTCCGGACTTTTATCCCGTTAGGGCTTTTCACTTCAAGCAAGTTCTTGTATTCACCGTTTTCAAGTACAAGTATATTCATACCTGTTTCACTTTCCAGAGTAAATAGATTTGCCTGAGTTTGTCCGTAGCTCAAGCCGATCTTTATTGTTTCAGGAATTGTCACATCTGCATGCAAAACTTCAGAATTGAATGAAACGAATGTAAACATAACTGCAGCAATTAGCAAGTAGAGTATTACGGCTTTTATTGTCTTCATAAGTACAACTCCTTTCATCATGCGTCTTTGGTTGAATCTACTTGCGAAAAAAACTGAATATTATCGTCATA
>JAAYQK010000303.1 GCA_012519325.1 Gracilibacteraceae bacterium
AGTGTATTTAAATAGCGAGAGGGGGAAATGCTGTGAGTGACCTGGAAAAGCTGTTAATAAAGAAGAGCCAGTCCGGAGATGTTGAATCCTTTGAGCTCCTGATAAGCTCCTATGATAAAAGGGCATACAATATTGCTTACCGTATTATGGGAAACGAAGAAGATGCGAAGGACATGGCACAGGAGGCACTGCTCAGGGTATTCAAATCTTTGAAGGATTTTAAGGGACAAGCGGCCTTTTCTACGTGGCTTTACAGGATAGTGACGAATGTATGTCTGGATGAGTTGAGGCGCAGGAAGAATGAAAAGTATGTATCCATGGACAGCACGATACATACGGAAGACGGAGAACTGCACATGGAGCTGTGTTCCGATAAGGAAACTCCTGAAAACATTTATGAAAGGGTTGAACAGCGGGAACTCATCAAGAATGCAATAAAAGAGATGAGCGAGGATTATAGAAGTGTAATAATTCTGAGAGATATACAAGGCTTCAGCTATGAGGAAATATCCGTTATACTTGATTGTTCCCTGGGTACCGTAAAATCAAGAATTAACAGAGCGAGAACCATGCTCAGGGATAAGCTGAAACAAAGCATGGAACTTTCGCGAGAAAATATAGTCTAATTCGGTGAAGGGAGGTAGAAGGGTTATGAAGTGTGAAACAATAAGGAATTTGATGTCCTCATATATAGATAAAGATATAAATAATATTGAAAAGGCCGAATTTGAGAAACACCTTGCAGAGTGCGAAGCATGCAGGGAGGAATATAAAAGCCTGATTGACATTATAGCTGCATGCGGCAATCTTGAAGAAATTGAACTGCCTCAGAACTTCAGAACGGAACTTCACCAAAGATTGAATGAGGAGAATAAGAAAAGGTATTTCTTCAGCGGCATTATTGGGAGCAGGCGCATGAAGATGGCAACAGGACTCGTTGCTGCGGCGCTGGTAATTGCGATTGGAATAGGAAGTATACCCTTATTTTTTAATAATAATATGAAAGCGACTCAGAGTGCCGATATTACTGCACCTGCCGCACCTGCTGCACAGCCGGAATACTTTGATGCAGGCCTTGCCATGAACAAAGCCGAGGCGAGAGAAGTTGAAATGGCTGCGGCGGAGGAGCGGGGTGTTTCAGAGGATTCTGTCAGCATGGAATTCAATGAAACCCTTATGGCAAAGGGAATAGCGCCCAGCCAGGGCCTGGACGGCCAGGCTATTGAGAGCTCCAGATCAGGCAGAATGGTAATAAGAACGGGCAATATATCAGTTAATGTAGAGAGTGTGGATAAGGCAGCTTCTGAAATAAGGCAGATGACCGAAAGCAGCGGAGGCTATGTGGAGAACTCTCAGATAGACAATGTCACGGTGCCAAAGGCTCGAACCTATGGAGAGGATTATACAGCCGAGAGAGAGACACAGAAGTATGCAAATATGACTGTAAGGGTTCCTGAAACAAGGTTCGAGGATATATTCAACAATATTAAAGGCATGGGCGAGCTGGTAAGCGAGAATATGAGCGGCAGCGATATAACGGCAGAATACAGGGATACGGCAGCCAGAGTGGATAATTTGAAGATTCAGGAGCAAAGCCTTCAGCAGCTTATGACAAAGGCTAAGACTGTGGATGAGATACTGAAAATAGAAACGGAGCTGAACAGGGTAAGGACCGATATCGATATTAACACAGGGAGCCTCAAACGTTGGGATAACCTGGTCCAGCTGTCCACTATTCATATATATATGAGGGAGCTTAAGCCGGAGGAGCTTAAGAGCGTGGATGTTCCCGGATTATGGGAAAAAGCGTATCAAGGCTTTATAAAGGCAGTCAACAATGTAGTAAGTGGGCTTGAGAAGGCCTTGATAGCACTGATTGCAGCAATACCTTATCTGGTTATGGTTGGAGTTGTTGCAGCCGTGGGGATTGTAACAGCAAAGAAGATTATAGCTAAGAAGAAAAGTAGAAGTTAGATACTGAATGGAAAGCATATATATCGGCTTCCGCGATATATATGCTTTTTTTTATTGTTAAAAGGGTTTTTAGCTTTTTAGTGGAAATAATATGAATAGCAAATTATTTAAATATGCAAATAAACTATTCTGCAAAAATTACGGAGGATAAAAGAAATGGGAAAGGGCAAGTTCATTATCATAGACGGCAACAGCCTGATGCACAGAGCTTTTTATGCACTGCCGAACTTTACTAATTCCAAGGGCTTTCATACGGGAGTAATATATGGTTTTGTGAATATGATAAATAAAATAAAAGAAGAATACAAGCCTCAATACATAGGCATTGCTTTTGATACTAAGGCACCAACTTTCAGGCATCAGGAATATCCCGAGTATAAGGCGGGAAGGCTTAAGATGGCTGAGGATATGGCGGAGCAAATTCCTGTACTAAAAGAGGTCCTGACTGCTATGAATATCAAGCAGTCAGAAATAGACGGCTTTGAAGCGGATGACATAATCGGAACAATTGCAGCCAAATGCGATGAAGAAGGAATACCTGCCCTTATAGTAACGGGAGATAAGGACGCGTTACAGCTTATAAGCGATAATGTACATACATTGATGACTAAAAAGGGAATAAGTGAAATTGAAGAATATGACATACCCAAGCTTAAGGAGAAATACGGAATCTCTCCGGCTCAGGTTACCGATCTGAAGGGGCTGATGGGCGATGCTTCCGACAATATCCCCGGAGTGCCCGGCGTTGGAGAAAAGACAGCTTTGGAGCTTATCCACCAGTTTGAGAATGTAGAAAATATCCTGCAGAACGTATCAGAAATAAAGAAAAACAAAGTAAGAGAGAATATATCCAACAATATGGATCAGGCGGTTCTCTCCAAGAAACTGGCTACCATAGCAAGAGATGTACCGATGGATTTCAACCTTGAGGACTTTGCTTTGAAGGAAGCTGACAAAGAGAAGCTGTTCAGCCTGTTTACGGAGCTGGAGTTCAAGGTTTTGATTGAAAAGATGTGCGGCGGCCTTTCCTGTACTGGGGCTGCAGAAGCTGTTGAAATAACGATAAAAGAAATAGAGGGGACTGACGAGCTAAGAAAGGTATTTGAAAAAGCATCGAAGTCGGGAAGATTTGTCTTTAAGATAGATAATGAGTTGGGGGAAATGCTGAGGACCATATATTTAGATGTGGATGGGAAACAGTATCGCTTCAATATAAACGATAGCAGCATGCCCCTTATCGGAAAAATAATGGAAGACCCAAAAGTGCTGAAGGAAGG
>JAAYQK010000304.1 GCA_012519325.1 Gracilibacteraceae bacterium
ATTCCAATGACCAGTTTTGCCATAGCTTTTTTCAAATCCTTCATTTTGTGTTTTTGAAGCTGCTATCCAAAGTATGAGTGCTACTCCAAGCGGCAGATATCCAGAATAATCTGGGTATATGTTTCTCCGATAAGCAGCAAATCCTTAATGAACATAAATTCATCTGATTTATGCAGCATAGTGTCTATACCTGGTGATGCGACTCCGGTTGAAACCGCTCCTTCGATATAATGGGCATAACTTGCACCGATGCTGGTACGGCATACTGCAGGGCGACCGTAATACTCCTCATAAATTTCCTTGACCTTTTGTACCAGCGGCGAATCCTCCGGAACATAATGGGCACCATCCATAACACTGGGAATGACTGTAAAGCCTCCTTCCTGCAGCGCCTTGTCAATTACACTGCTGTAATTTTCCGGGTTAGCAGCCAGGGGACCTCGGGAATCCAGCTTGCAGCGGATCTCTGTCTCAGTCATGCTGCATACTGTAAAATTCGTCTGTGTGCCGCCCATAATCTCGTCACGCACTGTCAGGCCAAGTCCGGTGCCTGCAAGATCGCCGTATGGGAAGAGGCGGCTTAGAGAACGAATTGCCCTTGTGCCGGGGCAATCAGCCAGCGGCAGGGAGGCCAGCAGTGAAACCAATGCCGTCTGAGCGTTTCGTCCCAACTCCGGGCGCCCAATGTGCGCACCTCTGCCTTCCGCTTGAATGTGCACTCCCTCTGTAATATCATCCAGTAAAAATTTCACACCGGTACGTTCCGATACCTTGTCTGCCGATGCTTTCACATCTGCAGCGGCAAGGCCTGCAACAACCGTCTCCGCATAACCTGGAATAGCGTTTCGTACCTTTCCTCCCTTCAGGGATATTATGCGCGGAAGTACCTGCGTAATTGGCCATCTAGTATAGAATTCCGGACGGTATTTGGCGCACTCTCCTATCACGATAGGCTCAAGCCCGTCCGGTGTGAGGCAAAGGGGCGGCATTGCAGTGTGCTTCATATAGTTTTTCAGATCAGGGCTTCCAATTTCCTCCGCCGTACCAAACCAGACCTGCGGGCTATAGAAAAGATCGGGGCATATTTCTTTTGCAGCCTTCATCGCATAAAGCAAGGCCACACACGGGCCCTTGTTGTCGGCTACACCTCGTCCGAATACTTTCCCCCCTTCTTTCGTCAGCGCATAAGGCGGCTTTGTCCATCCGCCGCCGGCCGGAACAACATCCAGGTGCGCCAATAGGCATAACCTCACCGGCCGATCTCCATAGTCTGCTGTCATACAGCAGTCGTCCTCTATTTTCGTATGAAATCCCATACGCTCCGAAATCGCCGCAGCCGATTTGAGTGCCTGGTAGGGCGCCTCACCGTAGGGCATTCCGGGTAATGGATCAGTAACGACACTGGGGATTTTTACCAAACGTTCTATGTCTGCCAGCAGTTCATCCTGATGGTCGTGAAAAAAGCTGACAATAAGTGCACGTTCTTCATCTCTTGTTTTGTCTGACATGTAAACTAACCTCCACAAACCTTTTTCTTTGCAGGTTCTTCTGGCCTCTTCCAAATTCAATATTTTACCATAAACATTGGAAGCATTAGTCATAATGCTACGGGTCCTCATCACTGCATTATGATTCACTGAGGACACTATAGCATAGTGCACCTCGCATAATCACCCTTATTCATATTATACATTGGAAAAACAGTAATTACAATTTTATATGAAGTAATTGCCAGGCACATCTGTTATTTTTTTCGGTGCACGCCATCTTTATGTATAGACAAAAATAATACGAGCCGGTTTATGTATAAATACTATCTATTGGACTATAAAATTATCCAATTATATAATTAACTGGGTTGCTTAAGGCGGCCTATGATGGAGGTGAGAGTATTGATTAATAATAGACTGGCCTTGAAAAAAATAAGCTCATCCTTAGAATTGAACAGGAAAATCGTAGGTGTGAAATTTTTGTTTACGGAAAATGAATATGAAGAGGCAGATGCCAAGGCTGCAAAGGCAAAGCTTCCATATTGTGTAATGGTTAAGCTGGCAACTCACGGGTATGGCCTGAAGTCTACACTTGAAACATCCTCCTGTGGGGGAGGGACAAGGGCATTAGGATTGGAAAATACAAAACCTGAGTTTGAATCAGGCTGTGAATACTACTCTTTTGGACTGTATCAGGATCTGGCAGTAGCAAAGAATGTAGTAAATAACATTACCTTTTGCAGCCACAGGCTATATGGTGTAATGACAAAGCCCTTGGAATCCTTTAATGAAAAGCCGGATGTAGTTATAATAGTTACCGACTCGTACAATACGATGCGCATAATACAAGGCTATACCTACAAGTATGGGACGCAAACTGGCTTTAAAATGACCGGCAATCAGGCAGTATGCTCAGAGTGTACTGCATATCCTTTTGAGAACAATTCCATAAATATTTCAATGTTCTGTTCAGGAACACGCTATCTTGCCGGATGGGGGAAATCAGAAATTGCAATAGGATTACCCTATGCCAAGTTTTTAGAAACAGCAGACGGAGTATATAATACAATAAACGGAACTGAACAAAACGCCGCAAAGAAAATTATTAAAGCAAATCTTGCCCGTGAGAAATTAGAGGATCCCGGAATATATGATAATGATGCATACTATATAAGGCTGTCGAAGAACAACAATAACTGCAGGTGAGAGTATGCATATAAGGGGATATATATGAAAAAGGATGATTTGATTTTAAATGTTATTAGGGCTGCAATTATTATAGGTTTTCTTATCCTTTGGGAGGCAGCGGCGGAATATAAATGGGTGAGCACCTATTACACCAGCAGACCCAGCGAAGTGATTGCAGATTTAATCCAGTTTACTTCAAGCGGGGAACTGATGAAACATGCAAGTATAACTCTTAAGGAGGCATTCACCGGGTTATTCTATGGGAGTATAGCCGGTATTCTAATTGGGCTGCTCTTCGGCCAATTTGTAAATGCAGGCAGAGTCTTCAATCCTATTATTACGGCAATTCATGGGATTCCACAGTTAACCCTTGCTCCTGTATATATACTGTGGTTTGGAATAGGCTTTGCGTCCAAGGTGTTCCTTGCAGGGCTTATGACCTTCTTTGGAGTCTTCTTTGCCACTTATAACGCCATCATTACAATGGAGCAGAATCTGATAGAATCGGCAAGCCTGTTAGGTGCCAGTAAATATCAGACGCTTATTCATGTTGTTCTTCCTACTTGTACCCCTTGGATAATTATGGGTATACGCACCGGGCTGGGTTCCAGCCTGGTCGGGGCGATTGTGGGCGAATACATGGGGGCTGCAGCCGGATTCGGCTGGATGGTGGCATATGCAACATCATATTTTAATATTAAAAGGGTTATGTCCTGCATCGTGATACTGCTTCTGGTTGGAATTGTGATGAATGCCGGACTTGATAGAATTGAAAAGTTCTTACTAAGATGGCGCACTCAGACATCACTTTCTATAGAAAACAATACCATCCAAAATAATTAAAAGCGAGGGGAAATGGGAAATGAGTAAAAGAGCAACTTCAGTATTAATTATCACATGCATTATGCTGCTGGTTTTCAACGGCTGCAGCGTCAATCAGCCGAATACACCTGCAGATAATACAGCAGGTGAAGCTAAGGAACTTAAAAAGATTGTCATATCAGAGTTCAGAGGGATCAATTGGATGTCTGCGTATGTGGCGGATTTACTAGGTTATTTTGAAGAAGAAGGCCTTGATGCAGAATTCATAATTTACAAAGACGGCCCAATAGCTTTTCAGGGTATGCATGCCGGGGACTCGGATTTTTGCCTGCTTTCTGCAGAACCCGTATTGAGAGCTTATGATGAGGGAATGGAGTCATATTTGATTCTCACAAACACTAAAAACAGAACCTATGCCTTTGCGACAGCTCCGGATATAAAAGATATGAAGGATCTGAAGGGCAAAACGGTTTTTGCAGGTATGCCGGGTTCAGCACCATATTCATTTGTCCTCTCATTGTTGAAGGAAGCCGGATTATCTGAAAATGATGTGAGCTTTATTAACCTGGAATATGGTGCGGCAATAGTTGCACTTGCTCAGGGGCAAGCGGATGGGATTTTCTTTGATATATACAACAAGAAGATACTTACAGAGTCTGTCCCCGGAGTAAATATACTGGTTGATGCAACAAATCCGGAAACTCATAAAGCACTTTACGGAACAGAATTTTGTGAAACGACAATAGTTACCTGCACAAAGAAATTTGCGGATGAAAACCCAGAAACAGTTCAGAAATTCACAAATGCATCGGTTAAAGCGTTGAAATGGATTAATGAACACAGCTCAGCAGAAATTGCCGAGTTGGCTTCCCCTATGTTTGAAGGTATGACAAAAGAAGAACTGGCCAGCAAGTTTGAAACAGTAAAATCCTCCTTCACTGAAACAGGAGAGATCCATCCTGAAGGCTATCAAACAGTTGAAGATTTTTGTTTTGAACAGGGGCTTATCAAAGAGCGGATTGGATTTGATAATATCGTAGCATCTCAATATGTGAAGAAGGCTTTGGAAAACAGCAATTAGGAAAAAGCATACCGCGCGGCATGCTTCATGCTGCGCGGCTCATCTATACTAATAAGTATGAGGGATAATATGTCATATATAGAGTTTAAGAATGTTGATAAATATTTTGGCAAGCAGCATGTGTTGAAAAATCTGAACTTATCGGTAGAAAAGGGGCAGTTTGTAACTTTGCTTGGTGCTTCCGGATGCGGCAAAAGCACTTTATTGAGAACCCTGGCAGGGCTTACAAGTATAAACAGCGGCAGCATATTTCTGGGCGGAGAAGATATTACATATAAAAGTCCTAATAAACGTAATATCGGTATGATTTTTCAGCAATACAGCCTGTTTCCGACTATGAATGTCTATAATAATGTTTCCTTCGGTTTAAGAATGAGAAAAATGAATAAAGATCAGATATTCAGTTTAGTATCTAATGCTATAAAAATGGTAAATCTGGAGGGGAGTGAAAAAAAATATCCCTCCCAGCTATCAGGCGGGGAACAGCAAAGAGTTGCTCTTGCCAGGTGCATAGTGACTCAGCCAAAGGTGCTTCTTCTGGACGAACCCTTCAGTGCAATTGACGCTAAATTACGGAAATCGCTTCAGTCAAGAATCAAGGAAATCCATAAAGAACTGGGAATGACATCAATTTTTGTAACACATGATCAGGACGAAGCAATGACAATGTCTGATTATATATATCTTATGAATAACGGCGTTATAGAACAAGGTGCCAACCCTCTTGAACTTTATTCCAGGCCTGCAACTCTTTTTGCAGCCGGCTTTATAGGTGACTATAATATACTGGATGGAAAGGATTTCTCTGAAATCATAGGAAATGGCTATTATAAAAGTAAAGTGGCCTTTCGTCCCGAAATGATACTTGCATCCAGAGAACCCTTTGATTTAAGTGAGGAAAGTGTTCGCTTCAGCGGGGTAATCTCTGATATGATACCACAGGGGAGTATAATCAGATATCACGTAAAGGCAGGGAAAACAAAACTAATAGTAGATGTTCTGTTCAATAAAGAGGAATTTTTTGATATTAATGAGCAGGTGTACTTTGAGATAGCAAAAGACCACATAATGCAGTTTTAAGTACAAGAATCAGTATGAAATCTTTTTCTGCAGAAAAGTACCTTTTTTTAAGTCGTCGAAAGCTTTATTCAACTCTTCCTTTGTATTCATGACTATAGGTCCTCCCCAAGCTATTGGCTCAGCCAGGATTGTCGAACTTATAAACAACACTTGCGCATTCTTGTTTGTTGCTTTTATCTCCACATGTTCACCGGAGGTGAGCTTTACCGCCGTCTTTTCTTTTACTAATTCGCCCCCGATATATGCGTCCCCCAAGAGTATGAAAAGCATTACCGAGCGGCTTGTTTCCGTTTTTATGGAAACAGCGGTATTGGCATTTAGGTGCAAGTCATAATAATCCAGCGGAAGATATTTGCTCATATACCCATTTCTGCCTTCATATTCACCTGCGAGCAGTCTTAACTTTCCGTTCTCCAACTCAACTTCTTCAATTTCAGCATTCTTGATGCTGCGGTAAGCCGGCGGAGCCATCTTATCCTTAGCGGGAAGATTAAGCCAAAGCTGTACTCCAAGCAACCTTTCGGATGCCGGTAGTTTTTCTTCATGTAAAATACCTGAACCCGCTGTCATCCATTGTACTTCCCCATCACCGATGGTATCTTCGTTGCCTAAACTGTCCTTATGGGTCATATACCCACGATACACATAGCTGATTGTTTCTATGCCCCTGTGGGGATGCATTGGAAATCCCGCTGTGTAATCATCGGGATTATTACTGTCAAAGGAATCAAGCATTAGGATCGGATCATATTCCTCAACAGTTCCCTTTCCCAATACTCTAACCAAATTTACTCCTGCACCGTCTTGTGTCTTAAAACCTCTAACCTGCTGTTTAACTTTTCTTTCCATGTGTTTACCTCCGCTTTTTAAAAAAATAGCTGTATTTCAAGCCTTTGCCATAGGCAATACAGCAGAAATTACATCGTATAATGAAGGTTTTATTAATTCACCATATGTACTATGTAGATTATAACTTTTTATTTTTATAATTATTTTTCATTTATAATTATTTTTTTAATTATAACATTCAAATATGAAAATGCAATAGCATATCCGGGTTTTTATCCAACTTATACTTTATATGCCGGAAGTATTGCTGTAATTTAAAGTCAAATATTACAAGAGAGCTTCTCTACATTAATAAGTAAACATGTTCGGTGCCTGGCGCTTTTCTCTTCACCTGTTATCTATTACTCTTATATGCAGGTTCTTGACTTTAGCTTTATCAGAGTCCGGAGTCAGGAGTAAATAATCCTCTCCGGCACTGAATGCATTGTACCGTACTATTGATATATCTTCAGGATTCTTCTCGTTTATTTTTCTTACTGAGTTCTCTTCCGAAAAAAACTGAACTCCCTTATTCTCGTCAATTCCAATAAGCATCAACTGTTCTCCCACATTGAGCTGTAAGCGGTCTGCGGATAAAACCAGTTCTCCCTTTCCGTCTATAAGGTATGGAATAATATAAGTGACCATATCTCCCAAGTTGCTTTCAGCTCTCTGCTCCACCAATACTCCGTCTCTGATGCTTAACTTCCCGCCTTGTACCAGGTTTTCTTCAATTAAGGCTTTTATACCCTCGTTAATGTATCCTATCAGCCTGTAATGCAAATAATTCTGCCGGCTGTCCTCCGAATATATCAGGGCAAGCCTGCTGCCTGTCCCCGGAAATTCTATGGTTGACACAGGATAAGTCCGATCACTGTCTTCAAATAAACTGCTGTAAAAAACCTTGTATTCTCCGCCGGGACTTTCGCCCCACAATACAGCCATAATACTTTGCCCCCTGTGATCCGGTTTGCCTATTGGTATAAAATCAACCAGGTAGGATGGCTTGCTGTCGTCCAGGTTAATTGCCTGCTGAGTTACGGAAGTACCGGTTTTGAGGGGTAAGGCACCAAATCTGTAAGGAATCCACACTGCAACCAGGATGCATGCCAAAGCTATCCCAAGCTTCCTTGCTGTGCCAAACAGCTCAGCTCTATGTGATCTTCTGCTCTCTGTTTCCGAAATGACTTTTTCCTTTAAGGATTCATAATTCCAATCTGAGAAGAACTGTTCGGATTCAACCTTTGCTTTTTTCAACAATTCTTCCAGTTTCCTGTCGCTCATGCGAACCCCCCTCTCTGACCAATAATTCCTTCAAAATCTTTCTGCCCCTGCATAAGCGGGTACGGACTGCATTTTCGCCGATTTTCAATACTTCCGAAATCTCGTTTGTCGTCAATTCTTCAAAATAATAAAGCACGATTACGATCCTGTATTTCAGCGGCAAGTCCATAACCTTTTGAAAGACTTCTCCTCCCTCAGCAGCTTCAAACATTCTTTCTTCGGACTTTTTCAAAATGTCGGTATATCCCGGATCGCCCCAGGGAAGTATCCGCCTGAAGTATGCAGAGCGGATATAATCCCTGCAGACATTGACCGTTATCCTATAAATCCATGTATAATATGAGCTTTCTTCACGAAATCCATCAAGGTTCTTAAATACACGGCAAAAAACTTCCTGGGCAATGTCTTCTGCCTGATGTCGATCCCGGATATGATAGTATGCAAGCTTAAGAACCTTGCCTCCAAACCTTCTCATAAGGTATTCCAACTGTTCAGACCGTCTGTCTCCCCTATCAGTATTTTTCCCAGGTACTTCAACCACTAGTAATCACCCTCACTGCTCCAAAAGGTCTTTTGATATCATGCCCTTACTTCCTGTTTCATAAAATAGACATAGCCTATTGCAAAGCATAAGGCAGTTGCTGCAATCATTCCGACTATATGAGGCCAGATGAGAAGGATGCTCTGTCCAAGAGGCAGTACTCCTGGTATGGCCCCTTCTATCTGGTCCAACAAGACAAGGCCAAGAGTCCTGACTCCGGGATTGAGGATTGTCACTACGGCTTCATCGTATAGAAGAGTTGGAGACAACCTGTTTATACCCTGTCTTAATCTTTGGTTTCTTAATATTTCAACTGCCCCGGCCTGGTCGGTCACCGGGAAAATTCCATCAGCAATCAAACCGGCAAACAAATTGATAAAAACTACAAAGAACAGCCATATTGCAATTCCCGCCAAAGCAGACGTGGCAGTTTGCTTAAACAGCAGGGAAAACAGCTGCGATACTGCAAGCCAAAGTGCCATGTAGACTATTGTTATGAAAATGAATATCAGCATCCTGCCAAGTTCCTCCAGTGTTGGAGGTATACCTGTCAATATTATACCAAATCCTCCTATAGAGAGTCCAAGGGTTATGATCATTATTGACAGAACAGCAAGTCCTGCCAAAAATTTGCCGTTTATTACCGTATCCCTGTGTATGGGTTGAGACAAGAGCCTGCTTAGGGTTCCTCTGTTCCTCTCGCCGTTAATTGAGTCAAACCCAAGGGCCAGGCCTACCAAGGGACCTAAAAATGATATGAAGGCTGCAAAGGAAGGCAGTGATCCTCCGCTGCTTGTAAAAAGCTTTAGGAAAACAAATTCATTTCCCTCTTTTGATACTGCTTCCCTTATACCCATGCCTGCGCTGTATATGCTTGCCAGACAGGTAACGGCAATCAGCATAAGTACGATTGTAAACCTCTTGCTTCTGAAATGATCTGCCAGTTCTTTTCGGAACAGTACATAAAGCCCGGCATCCTTATTCATGAATTTGTCCATCAAACCACTCCTTCCCTGGCAAAATAACGGCGATAAATATCATCAAGGTCTCCCCCTCGTATCCTGAGGTGCATGAGTGAGAATCCGTTGTCGGAAAGAGACCGTACCAGCTTTTGACGTATGTCCGTCTTTGATATTACGGTATACATGCCCCTGTCATACAGCACTTCCTCCGCTTCACCAGTATTTCTTATCAGTTCTCCCAGTTCCCTTGTATCCGGCTCTGCCCTGAGTTCAACTATATGTCCCTGTTCATGGGATACCTGCTTCCACAGTGTATCAATAGGGCCTGAGGCTATAAGCTTTCCATTCACAAATATTCCGACCCGGTCACATATCTTCTCCATTTGATGAAGATGGTGAGAGGAAACGAGTACCGTCCTTCCGTCCTTTTCAGACAGCTCCCTGATAAGTTCAAGGAGCTCCCCTATGCCCTTTGGGTCTATGCCGAAAGTTGGTTCATCCATAATGACTATCCTGGGATCTTTAATCAAAACATCTGCAATTCCAAGCCTTTGACGCATACCTTTTGAGTATGTGGCAACCTTATTGTCAATATACTCAGCAAGTCCTACCCTTACGGCTAAGGATTTGATTTTTTTATCTGCTTCAGCATCTTCAATGCTGTTCAGCCTGGCAGTATACATAAGGTTCTCCCTTCCGGTCATATCTTCATAGAATCCTACATTATCAGGAAGGTAGCTAACTATTCTCTTTACGGCTATAGGGTCTCGGGTACTATTGAAGTCGTTCACCCATACCGTTCCATCGGTAGGTTCAGTAAGCCCCAGCAGCATTAAAATTGTTGTTGTCTTTCCTGCGCCGTTTGGCCCCAAAAGTCCGTATACTTCACCTTCAGTTATTTCAAGATTCAGGCCGTCGACTGCGGTGTGATTTCCGTAGCGCTTTGACAGGTTCTCAGTTCTTATTATTTTCTTCTTTCCCTCCATTTTTACCGTCTCCCATACACCTTGAAGATCCTGTAAAGTCCTCCGGCCAGAAGAGCTATTATACCTATTCCCACAACACCCCACACCGTTGGCGTCTTTACCATCACCCTAAACTCCGCCTTACTGCTCGTTTCATTGGTTCTGGCAGTCATTTCCACTGCATAATCTCCTGCAATAGCTCTGCTGTCAGGCTTCACATATGCTTTGACTTCCTGGCTTTCGCCAGCCTTTAAGAGGTCAATCTTCTCAGGTTTGAATGTTATCGACCATTTGGAAGGCTCCCATGAAGAGAAGCTTACATCCTTCAGATCCGCACTTGCAGTGTTTGTAACTGTAAGGGTAACAACACTTTCTTTGCCGGCATAAGCATCAAAATTCAGCTTTCCCGTGGGTGTGGACAACTTCATAGCATAAGTGCCTGTGATTATAATTTTTAATTCCGATACTATAGTTTCATCTGCCGATACTGCACTTACCGGAATTTTGTATTCTCCCGCCTTTACATTTTTCGGAGGTGTTATCTCAATATCCAGCCCCTGGCTCTTTTCAGGCTGAAGACTTATGCTTGCAATCTGCTTATCCTCATAGGACGGCTTAAATACGATTCCCCAGCCTGCCGGCACCTTTGCGCCCAGGCTGTATGACTGCTCCTTGTTCCTGTTATTTGTCAAATCCATACGGA
>JAAYQK010000305.1 GCA_012519325.1 Gracilibacteraceae bacterium
CAGGAAATAAAGCGCATCGAAAATTGGTTAAACAATTATCCAAGGAAGATCCTGGATTACTATACTCCACTTGAAGTCTATAATCAGGTTGCTTAACAGAGGCGACATTTAATGTTGCAATTTATGTATAAAACCAAATGTGACACTTTCATTGTGACTCAATGACAGGGTTGTGCTATAATCATAAATATACTGAACTTAAGAGAAGGTGTTGTGTATGAAAGAAGGGAAAATTCCTCCCGAGCTGTTGAAAAGCCTGATATTTGATAATATCAAGGTGCGTAATGAAGAAGTGATAATGCGGCCTGAAATAGGAGAGGACTGTGCTGCCATAGACTTTGGAAGCCATGCATGTGTATTGTCCACTGATCCTATAACAGGAGCCGTAAAGAATGCCGGTGCCCTGGCAATACATATATCCTGCAATGATGTTGCAGCCAGCGGGGTGAGGCCGGTTGGAATAATGATGACGATTCTGGCGCCTCCGGAAGCTGGGGAAGAGGATATAAGGAGGGTAATGGAGGATGCAGGGGAAGCAGCTTTAAAGCTGGGAGTGGAAATTATAGGAGGGCATACCGAAATAACCTCTGCTGTAAACCGGATTGTTATATCCACAACTGCTTTGGGGAAGGTGCTTAAGGATAGAATAGTAAGATCTTCGGGAGCAAAAGCGGGAGATGATGTGATAATGACAAAGTGGGCAGGCCTGGAGGGCACATCAATAATAGCTGCCGATAAAGGAAAGGAGCTTGAGGCCGCCCTGACGCCGGAAGAAATAGAAGCTACCAAATCATTTATCGATAATATCAGTGTAGTGGAAGAAGGGGTGATAGCAGGAGAATTCGGAGCAAACAGCATGCACGATGTTACCGAGGGAGGCATATTGGGGGCTGCATGGGAGATTGCAGAATGCTCAGGCAAGGGAATAGAAATATACATTGAAAAGATACCTGTACGGGAGGTTACAAAAAAAATCTGCAGTTTTTATGGAATTGACCCCTATAGGCTGATATCAAGCGGTTCAATGCTGATTACCGCTTCAAAGGGAGCTGAACTGGTAGAAATACTGGAAAGCAAAGGTATACCATCTGCGATAATCGGCAGGATAACAGAGCGGGGAAGAAATATAATAAGTAACGGGAAGATTTTTCCCCTGAATCCTCCCGGTGCGGATGAAATTTATAAAGCTTTATAATAAATCGAAACAAAACATGTAAATTTCCGTCGAAAGATACGAGCATATCGTATCTTTTTTTATTGTATGAAACAGAAATGAAACATTATAGTAATACAATTATAATAAAAAGACAAAGGTATTTGGGAAATATGGTCGAAATATATAATATATATGTATATTGGATGTTTTTTAATGGAACATTCTGCGAATTTTGCCGCCTAATTTAAAAATCATCTACGGAAGGAGGAATTATATGAAAAAAATATTTGTAGTTATAACTGTGCTCTGTCTAATGCTGACAAGCTTTGCAGGCACTGTATACGCACAAGCAGCGGTCTCAAAAGCGCCTCCGCTGTCGATGCAGGTACTGGGAAAGAAGGTAAGTACAGCAAATCCTCCTATCATTAAGAACAATAGGATTTTCCTTCCTGTAAGGGCGGTAGGAGAAGCACTAGGCTACAAAGCAACCTGGAATGCCAAAACCAGTACCATGGAGCTTAAGGGCTCCGGACAGACTATAAAGGTAACTGTTGGCAGCACCAATGCTTATGTGAACGGAAATAAGGTAATACTGGATGCCGCTCCCATAATGTATAAGGAAAGATCTTACATGCCGCTGACATTTGTGCAGGAGCATTTCAACTATACTACTACATATGACAAAACCAGTAACATGATTTCAATTAACAAGAAAACAGCGGCTGACAAAGCAGCTGGACAAGCCCAGGGCTTGTATGTCCTTGGGAAAAAGATAGGAACGGATGTGCCGGTAATAAAAAACAATGCTGTGTACATACCTTTGAGACATGCCGGAGAAGGAATGGGGTATAAGGTCAGCTGGTATGCAGGTCCCGCGACTATGGAAATGAGACTGGGCGACAACCTGGTCAAGGTAACGGTAGGCTACGGATTTGGAGTTATAAACGGCAAAAGCGTTAAGATAAGTCCGGCACCCATTATGTACAATTCACGGGTATATGTACCTATAACCTTTATACAGAACAACTTTGACTATGATGTTTCCTATGATAAAGCAAAAAACGCGGCAAGTATAGATAAAAGGAAACCTCTTGTGGAAGAAGCCGAAGAGCCTATAGAATACAAAAAGGCAAAAATTGAAGAGATTATTTACGACGATAATGGGGGATTCCCTCAACTGAATATTGTTGCGGACAATCCCGTAAAATATAAAAGCTTCACCATGATGAACCCTGACAGAATGGTAGTGGATATAGAGAATTCCGTTTTGAATACCGAATTTGAAACAAAGGAAATAGGCAAAGGCGGTGTAATCAGAGCCAGAGTGGCACAATTCAGCAGATCTCCCGATGTGGTGAGAGTGGTAATTGACCTGGAGAACCAGCAGTTGTGCAAACTGGTGCAATCCAATGACAAAAAGACAATATCCCTTATATATGCCAATATAATCATCCCTGTCAGCTTTGCAAAAGAAGAAGGCAGAGACGTGTTAATGATAAGGGGAAGCCAGGAAATGGATACCAACGTATTCGAGCTGGAAAATCCGGACAGACTTGTAGTTGATATAAGAAAAGCGGTGTTGAGCGACAAGGGGCAGAAGGTTGAAACAAACACACCTTATGTGAAATCCATAAGGACAGGCCAGGTGGATGTGGGTGTTGCACGGGTAGTACTTGATGTGGAACCGGGAATATACTATGACGTTGTTAATGATGGGAGCCTGACAAAGGTATATATTTCCGATGTGCCCTTCTCATTCTTTGATTATAAGAAATACTACAACTCAGCACTTGTTGATTTAAGCCCCGGTTCAGAAGTGGAATATCAGCCGATAATCGATAAGGCAAACAGGACACTTAAGATAATGATACCGAAGGATTTGGACGTGGAAGAAAAAGAACATAGTATAAATGACAATATAATTGAAAAGGTTACAGTCACAAAAGAAACCTATGGAGATCATGTATTTACCACGGCAGCCTTCAAAATGAAGCCGCATGTAGAGTATGAACTCCTTTCGCCGGCACTTACAAAGCTGGTAAGTGTAAGGTTTAAATATAAGGCGTCAAAATCCGACCAGCTTACAGTGTTGATTGACCCGGGTCACGGAGGAAAGGATCCCGGCGCAACGGCTATTGACAAAAAGACTTATGAAAAGGATCTTAACCTGGATGTAGCACTGAGGTTGAACAGGATACTGAGGGATATAGGCTTTAATACAATTATGACAAGAACCGATGACAGATATGTGGATCTTGTCAGCAGATCAGGACTGGCAAACAACAATTATGTTGACTTTTTCATGAGTATCCACTTCAATGCCTATAACAGCACTGCCAAGGGTATAGAAACATTGTATTATCCCAATGAAATAACTGATGAATATCAGATCGACAACAGGGAAATAGCGAATATATTCCACAGCGAGCTTATTGATGCATTAAAGAGAACCTCAAGGGGAATAACACCGAGGCCGGGACTGCATGTATTAAACAAGACAAAGATGCCTGCCATACTTGCAGAATTAGGCTTCATAACAAACCGTGAGGACTTTGCGGAGATACAAAAGAAGGAATACAGGGAAATGGCAGCAAGAGCATTGGCAGTTTCCATTGTGAAATACTTCCAGGATATTCAGGGTATTGGCCTTAATGTGGATACCAATGCCATATATGCAGCTCCTACACCTAAGAATCCGTACAGCCTGACAAATAGCACAGGATCCGGCAGCTGATTTTAGTATAAAAAGACACGGGGACGTTTCTCCTGTCTGAAGACACGGGGACGTTTCTCCTGTCTCACTTTCAGTGAGACAGGAGAAACGTCCCC
>JAAYQK010000306.1 GCA_012519325.1 Gracilibacteraceae bacterium
CCGTAATATTATAGAATTTTTGTATTAAACTCTTTCTGGCGTGATCATCAAAATAAATCATTACGTTCCTGCAGAAAATTATATGAAATTTCTTTTTAAACGGAAAAACTTCTTCTGCAAGATTAAATTTCCTATAAATCGCATCATTTCTTATCTTGTCAATAAGAATGCTTTTTTCCTCATTTACCTTTTTAAAATAACGCAGCCTCCAGTTTGCAGGCAGCGCGGATATTTTTTCATTGCTGTACTCACCTTTACGCGCAATTCCCAATACCTTTTCAGAAATATCCGTAGCCAGTATTTTTGTATCCCAGAAAATCTTTTCTTCCTGGAAATATTCATCCATAATCATGGCAATGGTATAAGGCTCTTCACCGGTTGAACACCCCGCACTCCAGATGCGAATGTCTTTATCTTTCAGTGTTTTTGAAAGGTTGGGAAGTATTTCGTCCCTTAAATAAAAAAAATGCTCTTTTTCTCTCATGAAAAAAGTATGGTTGGTAGTAATTCTGTTAACCAGCTCATTTGCCGCCTCACCTGTTTTGTCTGAAATAACATAATCATAGTATTGTGAAAAGCTTTTGAGATTCAGTCTAAGCAAGACATTGGACAGCCTCCCGACAGCAAGAGGCTTTTTTTCTTTATATAGTTTTATACCATAATTGCTTTTTATAAAACCCGCCAATTGATCAAATTCCCTATCAGTCATCTTCAACATATGCTTCCCCTGCAAAATTATTTTGCGGAGAGAGCATGAGCGCTCTCTCCGTATAATAGAATCCGTTAGTATTTATCGAATTCATTATCATTCAGTGAGATCTTTATTATTTTGTTTTTCTCTTCTTCTTTGTCCTCCACGGAATTACTTATAGTTGTTTTTTTATCCTTATTCATATTCTCAAGCATTTTGAGTATTTCGGGAGACAGCTCTTCATACTTAACTGCAGCTGCGGTGTCCTTTCTGAGTTTAATGCTGTTTACCATCTCTTTCATCATTTCAGCCTGACTTGACAGTTCTTCGCTTGCAGACGCGCCTTCCTCAGCAGTTGCGGAGTTTGTCTGTACCACCTGAGATATTTCGTTAATTGCCTGATCAATTTGAGAAATCGCATTGCTCTGTTCATTTGATGCTGCTGATATCTCACTTACAAGAACCGATGCCTTAGTAATGCTGTCTACTATCTCAACAAGCTCTTTTGCTGTATTGTTGGCAATCTTAGTACCTTTTTCAACTTTAATCATAGAGTTTTCCACCATATTGGTTACTTCTTTTGCTGCACTTGCGCTGCGCTCAGCCAGGTTTTTCACTTCTTCCGCCACAACGGCAAAGCCTTTTCCGTATTGCCCTGCCCGTGCCGCTTCAACTGCCGCATTTAAAGCCAGCATATTTGTTTGAAAGGCAATATCGTCTATTACCTTCACAATCTTGGATATATTGGAGTATGCTTCATTAATGTCCTCCATTGCGGCAAGCATTTCCTTCATCTGCTCGTTCCCTTTAACTGCATTTTCTTTTGAAGCATCACTTAATTGATTCGCTTCACCGGCATTGGAAGCGTTCTGTTTTACTTGTGCAGCCATTTCCGTAATGGATGCCGTTATTTCTTCGACAGAGCTGGCTTGCTCTTCCGAACCCTGGGATAACCCCTGGCTTGTACTGGAGACTTGCCCTGCTCCTGCAGCAACCTGTTCTGCGGCAGTATTGATTTCTTTGAAAATTTCGTTTAAAGAATCAATGATACTGTTCAGAGAGTCAGATATAGTGCGGAAGTCTCCTTTAAAATCTCTTACTCTTGGTATATCAAGGTTCTTATTTGAAATCTCGATTACAATATTACCGATTTCCTGAACAACGTTATTCAAAATCCCTATAGTGGAATTAACTCCATTTGTCAGCTTTTCATAATCTCCTTTATAATTGCCTTTAACCTTTACGCCTAGATTTCCTACTCCAACCTGAGACATGACCTCTGTAACTTCCATAATAGGTTTTGTCACCGCATCCAGAGTATCGTTCAGTCCCTTCACTACATTCGCATATTCGCCTCTAAATTTCTCTGCGTCTCCTCTCGCGCTTAAGTTACCCTCTTCTGCTACGGATGCAAATTTCTCCGTTACATCTATCAGACTCTGTATTGCTTCCATCATGTGGATCAATGCAGGTACCAGATGGTCGTTTTCAGATCTCCTGCCGATTTTCCGGTAATTCTCCAGTTCACTTATATCACCCTGCGAAATTTTCACACAAACATTCTGAACGGCAAGAAGTCTTGTCTGCACTTCGTTTATAGTGTTTGCCAGTTTATAGAACTCCCCTTTGCAGTTCGTATCCATAGTTGTGGTGTAATCGTTTACCGCCATTTTCTCCAATACACCGAGTACATTGCCGATTTGCCCGCTTACCGCTGCAAATGCCGCGTTGATATTCTTTCCGATGCTTGAATAAAGTCCGCTGTATTTTGACAAATCCAACTGATAGCCTAAATCTCCGTCTTTCATATTGCCGTACATATCAAAAACATCCGATGACAGGTTATTCATTGTGCTTTTTATTTTTGAAATATACTGATTCAGCCTTATAAAGCGATCCCTCTCACCGTCGACACAATTGTCCCCTGCAAGCACTTCCGAATCAATGTCAAAATCACCTCTTGACAGCTTTTGCAGGTTTTTTTCAAGCCTTTCAAGTTCTATTCTCTGATAATCGATTATCTTGCTTTTTCTAAAAAATGCCATAATACCCCTCCTGATTAATAAATTTATAATTGCCTTTCCTGAGTTACTGCTTCAATATCTTTTTCATTCATTAGTTTCTTGCAGTCAAGTATCAGTTTCACATTACTTCCCACTTTCCCAATTCCCTTGATATACTTGTTCTCAGCACACTTGTTTATTTCCGGAGGAGGTACAATTTCCTCATCCGGTATGGATATGACCTCCGAAATGTTATCTACTATTAAGCCCAGCAATATATCATCTACGTCTACAACGATAATACATGTCCTGTCATTGTATTCTTTGAATTCCTTCTTGAATCTTAGCCTTACATCCATTACCGGAACGATTTTGCCTCTCAGGTTAATTATCCCTCTAACATATTCCGGCAGTTCAGGAACTTTCGTAATAGGCTGCATACCTATCATCTCAATAACGAACTTAATCTCAATAGCATATGCCTCATTGCCCAATAAAAATGTTAAAAATTTTCCTTTCTGGGTATCCTCACTTGTTTCTAAGCTTTCCGCAATTAAGTCTGTCATATTTTCATCCTCCCTTCTTTTAAGCTCGCAGTTAAATCGCCGACATCCAGTATAAGACTAATGCTGCCGTCTCCCAATAATGTGCACCCTGACAATCCCCTCACCTTCTTAAGATTTCTTATATAACCCGGCAGTGCCTTTATAACGACTTCCTGTTCGCCTATAATCTCATCTGCAAATATGCAAAGGGCATCCCCATTGTTCTCTACCATAAGCATGATGCCGTCAGTAATATTTTTAACTTCCGTATTGATCTTGTATAATTCATAGAGCCTTACAGCAGCATAACATTGACCCCTAATCATAATCATCTCATTGCCTTCGGAATCAATAATGATATCCTCATTCCTCGCTTTAAAGGACTCTCTGATGCTGGTTATAGGCACCGAGAAAAGTGATTCGCCGGTTTTTATAGTCATACTGTCAATAATCGCAAGGGTTAGAGGTATTTTCAGAGTTATTTCTGTTCCCTCTCCTTCTATACTGTCAATCGATACGGTTCCGCCTATTGCATCAATATTCTTGTTTACAACATCCATACCAACTCCACGGCCTGAATACTCCGTAACCTCCTCTTTGGTGGAAAAACCTGCCATCAGTATCAATGAATATATCTCTTTATCCGTAAGCTCCCGTTCAGTTTTTCCTACAAGTCCGTTTTTTCTTGCTTTTGATAGTATACTTTCCTTATTCAAGCCCCTTCCGTCATCCTTTACGATTATCAATACGTCGCCGCCGGTATTTTTTGCTTCCAGTGTAATCGTTCCAAACTCAGGTTTGTTTTTTGCTTTTCTTTCTTCACTTTTCTCTATTCCATGGTCGATTGAGTTCCTGATTAGGTGCATTAGAGGATCTGATATATGATCGATAATGTTTTTATCAACTTCTGTTTCTTCCCCTATTAACTCCAATCGGACCTCTTTTTCTAATTTTTTTGACATATCCCGGACTATTCTGTTCATTCTTTGAAAGGTGGCCGAAAGAGGAACCATTCTTATTGACATAACAGCATCCTGAAGCTCTCCGGTGATTTTTTGAAGTTGTCTGGCTGATTTTTGAAAATTATTCAAAACAAGATTATTTAGATCCGGATTTTTAAGTACCATTGCTTCAGAGATAACAAGTTCTCCTACCAAATCCATCAGCTTGTCCAGTTTATGTACATTAACACTGATAATGCTCTGACGGGTACTGAAAAATTGCGGTTCTTTCGAATCCTGATTATCCGCAACCAATTGCCGATATCCGCCGAGCTTTATTTCGTATAGCTCCAATTCTTTTAAAAACACTACATTGTGTGATAAAAACTCATGTATCTCTTTATAAGAACGGTCTGATTTAAAAGATATAAGGAATCCGTTATTCTTGATTATTTCTATACTGTCATCGTTATCAATAATGTCTTCCGGTACATAGCTGATATTCTCCGCTATTTCCTTCAAGTTGTTGATGACTAAGAAAGCTCTGACATTTTCCATTTGGCAGCCTTCTTCGAAATATACGACCGCTTTATAATTTTGATTAGGAAAATCCATTGAGCTTATCTGATTACTGCAATCCTCCAAGATATTGCCGGCATCTTCATTTTTTGAAGGCCTCTTGCCTTCTTCGTCATCTGCCTGCGGATTATTCAGCTTAAGCTCAGATAAGTAATCTCTAATGCTATTGATAAGTTCCGAGCCGTCACCATCTGATTTCCTACCCTCCACAATTTTGTCTGTTTCATGCTTGATAAAATCCGCACCTTCCAAAACTATATCAGTCAATTTCAGGCAATCGATATTCTCAGGATTTTCCTCCCGTAAAAAGTAAAAGAGGTCTTCTATGGTATGAGCAATTAGAGATATATTTTCATAATGCATCATAGCAGAAGAGCTTTTTATGGTATGCATAATCCTGAATATTTCATTAATAGAATCTTCCGTATAGCAGTTGACCCTTTCAATCTCTATTATTGACTGTTCAAGCTGCTCAATAAGCTGAGCAGTTTCAAAAATAAACATATCCAGCATAGGATCATTGCCAAAGATATCCGACAAACAGAACACCCCCTATTAGTAAATAATATTGCCTTTTACATTCCCAATACCTGTGACAATACTTTCACCAGATGCTTTTCGTTGAAGGGCTTGACTATAAAGGATTTTGCTCCGGACATCACAGCTTCACAAATAAAAGGCTTTTGCCCCACAGCCGAAATCATTACAATCCTGGCATCGGGATCAAAAGTTTTTATCTCCTTTAACGCCTGAACACCATCCATAATCGGCATTGTAATATCCATAGTCACAATATCAGGCTTTATTTCCTTATACTTTTTTACTGCAACGGCACCGTTTTCAGCTTCACCAGCTACTTCAAACCCGTTTTTTTCAAGAATCGTTTTTAGAGTTAATCTCATAAAAGCTGCGTCATCTACAATAAGAACTTTTTTCATCAAAATACCCCTAATTGATTACTTTCCGCTTTTCTTCCAAATACAATCCCTTGCTTTAATGCAAAAATCATGCATAAAGGTTTCATTTTTGCTTCATAACAAAAATAATAATCAATTCCAAATTTTCATTCAATATGTGTCCTGATTATGTCCCTGAATATTCCCTGACAATTCTAAATAGATTGTTGAAATTTGAAATATTGTATTTAATTTAAAATAATGTTTGCTATAATATAATATATTGCAGTCATATTAATATTTGTATTATTTGGAATTATTCGGAGCAATATATATGGTAATTCTGGAGGAATATATATGCCATTTAATGAAACATTCGGAGAATGCCTTAAGAAGCTTTTGAAGATTATGAACCTGAAAGGCAGTGCATTGGCAAAAGGTATTAATGTGGACCCGTCTCTGGTATATAAATGGCTTAGAAATGAAAGGGTCCCTTCATACAGCTCATATCATATAGATTCTATTACGGATTTCCTTATGAAATGTATAATCAATTCCTTTCAGCATACGAAAATCATCAATGC
>JAAYQK010000307.1 GCA_012519325.1 Gracilibacteraceae bacterium
GCCGGGGATTCTGGGAGAAATAGCTGCCATAATGGGAAGGCATGATGTAAGCATAGTATCCGTTACACAGGATATTAAAGACGAAGACAATGTTTCCTTGGTATTTATCACTCACGAAGCTCTGGGAAAAAATGTTGCCGAATCAATTAAAGAGATAAGCATGCTGGACAGAGTCAACAAGTTGGAGAACTTGATAAGAATTGAAAATTTTAATTAACAATAAAAAAACCTTGACTTTTCAAGGTTTTATTCATATGGAGCTGGAGATGGGACTTGAACCCACGACCTGAGCATTACGAATGCTCTGCTCTACCGGCTGAGCCACTCCAGCATTTATTCGACATGCTTTTATTTTAAATTTCTTTTAGTTTTTTTAGGCGGAGCAAAAACGAATTCCGTAAGTATAAAACCTATTATAATAGGCAGCGAAATATAAAACAGCAAGTCTGACTTCTTTTTGAGCCTGAGTATAATTGCTTCAAGGAGAAGAATCCCACCCCAGATGAGAGAGTTTTTTGCGGTTTTATCCATACTTGCACCTCCTGCTGCTATAATTCTGAAATAAAGCAGGTCACTTATTTATTTTAACACTATTATAACAAAAAAGTAAGCCAGATACACATAAAAATTAAACACTAACTACATATTTTTTATTTTATTGAAGCATTAAAATACCTTGTTATATTTAAATTACATAATAACAGGAATTATTGGGAATAAAATAGTCAGAGGTAGATTATAATTGCTTTGTTTGACTGGCAGAACCATATAAAATGGAGTGATAAAGTTGAGATATAACTATAAAAGCTCGCTGAGCCTAATCATGATTTCAGCGTGTATTATTTGCACAGCTTTCGGGATGGCATCCTGTGCTCCGGACAAACCTGCGCCGCAGACAACTCCAACCCCGACTCCGACACCGGCTCCGACACCTGCACCTACGCAGGAGAAAGAGTCATTAATTGGTTTTTATCCGCTGAAGGAAGGGAACATGTGGGAATACAAGGGGGAAGGAATGGAATATGCTTCTTTTATACAGAGGGTAGTATTCAGCCAGGGGAGCAGGTACCAGGTTACCATTGATAATGGAGGCACCGTGATTGCCAACGTGCTGGAGGAAAGCGAGGACAGCATAGTAAATACCTATAGGTCGGGAGAAGCATACAGCGGCGAGAATTTACTGGATAAGCCAAGCAATGTAAATATAATAATACTGCAGACACCGCTGGAGAAAGGGAACTTCTGGATAAGCGAGGAAAACCACTATGAGATTATAGACACGGAAGCTGATGTTGTTGTTCCTGCAGGGAAATTCGATGACTGTATAGCAGTCAGAGCCACTTTTAAGGATCAGACATCAAATATGACATACTACTATAAAAAAGGAATAGGTATGGTACAATCTGAGTTCAGAACAAATGCAGGTGACCTTATTACATCAAAGCTGAAGAGATATGAGCTGAAATAAAGGGAAGGTCACCTACATTGAAGAGTCCTCTCCCTTTGCTGCTTCACTGTTGCTATTAATTTTTGAAAGCTGTACAAGCAATACTCCGGCAAGTATGACAATTGTGGAGAACAATATGGTAATATTAAGGGGTTCTCCCAAAATTAAGAAACCGAGCAAGACAGCTACGGGCGGATTTATATATGCATAAGTTCCTGCTTTTGCAGCAGGCCATTTTTTCAATATATATATGTAGGAGGAATAACCCAGCAAGGAACCAAAAACAATAAGATAAAGCAGCGCACCGATTCCCTTTGCCGAAATACTTATCCTGGAGAGCTCACCCAAGGATATGCCGAGAATCAGCAGAGCAGTTCCTCCGGCCAGCATCTGGATGCTGATATTGGCAATCATTGAGCCTGTTGTTTTAAAGGTCTTTGAATATACTGAACCCATTGCCCATAGGAAGGCTGCAATCAGAAGCAATACAGCACCTTTGATGTTTATATTGCCTGCTCCTGAGTCTGAGAGAACCAGTATAGCAACTCCTGAGAATCCAATGAGCAAGCCAAGCCAGCCCTTGAATTCCATTCTGGGCCTTCCAGGTATTAAAAGCTCTATTATAGCTATAAATAAAGGAGAGGTAGAAACCAGCAAGGAAGTAATTCCGGAGTGGGCCCACTGTTCTACCCAGACAACCAGTCCATTCCCTCCAAACAGATGGAATAGTCCCACAATTGATTGGTTTCTGATATCGGTAAGATTTGAAGGAAACTCCAAACCTCTTAGACGGGCATAAAATAGCAAAATTGTACCTGCTATTAAATTTCTCATCCCTGCAAAAAGCTCAGGAGGGAATGCGCTGACTCCGATTCTGATTGCAAGATATGTAGAGCCCCATAGTATGCAAACAGCAACATACGCTGCAATAGCTTTTGATTCTTCATTTTTAAAAAACATATGTAAGACCTCCCAAACCCTAATAGAACTATTATAAGGCATGGAGCGGATAATGTAAATCAAAATGATATTAGTGATTGACACATATTTAGAATGGGGCTATCATATACATGAATTGTAATTAAATATTGTCCGCTAGGGGAGCTTATAGCTGA
>JAAYQK010000308.1 GCA_012519325.1 Gracilibacteraceae bacterium
CTCTTTATGCCTGTTGCAACGGCTGGCGCCCTACCGTGCGCTGCTTCCTGAATATCGCAATTAAAATAATCATAAGCGAAAACACTGCAGCCTACCGGGGCAACACCAATAGCATTATCGAGCAGTCCAAGTTCATCAAGTGATTCAGCCACCAGTCTGTGTATTATTCCATGAGTGCATCCGGGACAATAGTGAAAAGGCTTTTCTGTAAGTCCCTTAGTTTTTTCAAATACAACTGCCATTATTTTGCACCCCCTAATATCTTCTTGGCTTCCTCGGCAACTGCCTTGGGAGTCGGGAACATACCGCCTGTCTTACCATAGAAAAATACAGGTTTCTTCCCATTTACACCTAGCTTTACATCTTCAACCATCTGCCCCATACTCATTTCAACCGACATAAAGGCTTTGACGGAGGCTTTTTCTGCTGCTTCCTCAATTGCCTTATACGGATAGGGCCAGAGAGTTATAGGTCTTATAAGCCCAGCTTTAATTCCTTCTTTTGCAAGGGAGTTTATTGCATTCTTAACTATTCTTGCAGTTGTTCCATATGCTGCAAATACTATCTCTGCACCATCCAGATTGTAAGTTTCAACCCTTACTTCATTCTTTTCTATTTCCGCATATTTTTTAAATAGTCTAACATTATGGTTATGACAATCAGCTGCTTCTATGAAAAGAGAATTAATTATATTAGGTTTTCTCTTTCCTTTAGTACCGACTGTAGCCCATGTCTTTTCAGGCAGATTTCTCTTTTTTACCTCTTTGAATTCCACAGGCTCCATCATCTGTCCCATCATACCGTCTCCAAGAACCATAACCGGATTTCTGTACTGATCTGCTATATCAAAAGCCTCCTGAACCAAATCAACTGCTTCCTGAACAGATGCCGGCGCAAGAACGATTAATCTGTAGTCTCCATGTCCACCGCCCTTGCAAGTCTGAAAATAATCCGACTGTGCAGGCTGAATGCTTCCAAGGCCTGGGCCCCCTCGTACCATATTTACTATTACACAGGGCAGTTCAGCACCTGCAATATATGTTATACCTTCTTGCTTCAAGCTTATTCCCGGGCTGGATGAGGATGTCATTACCCTTGCTCCTGCACCTGCAGCTCCGTAAACCATATTAATAGCAGCTACTTCCGATTCTGCCTGGAGGAAGCATCCGTCAACCTGTGGCATTTTCATAGCCATATACTCAGGTATTTCATTCTGCGGCGTAATGGGATAACCGAAGAAAAACCTGCAGCCGGCTTTAATCGCCGCCTCAGCTACAGCCTCGTTGCCCTTCCATAATTCTTTTGCCATTAAGCTTCTACCTCCTTTTATCTTTCTACTTTTATAACAACATCAGGACATATTCTTGCACAAGAAGCACATCCCGTGCACTTGTCCATTTCCTTAACTGTTGCCGGATGATAACCCTTGATATTAATCCTATCCTTATCCATAACAACAATCTTGACAGGACATACTGTGGTACAAAGTTCACAACCCTTGCATCTGTTTTCATCGAAAGTCACCTTAGCCATTGCTTAACCTCCTTACTTAATTTGTAATTAATCCTCCCAGGGCTTTTTCATATATATATCTATCGGCAATACTTCACCCTGAAGTCCTTTTGGAAGCAAATCAACAAATTTCTTTTCAACAGCCACATACTTGATGGGCAGCCCCAGAATCTTGGATACATCTTCGCAAAGCTTCTGGCCTTTCATTATATCCTCCAAAGTGGTATAGCCGCAGAGATGAGTATTGTTGATTAGTGCTGTAACCTTCTGCATGGAGCCTTGTTCAATAGACCTTAAGTAGCTTACCGCTCCATCAACAGTACTGGTCTGGTGTCTATTGGCATTCAGCACAAAAAACATGTCATAAGGTTCCCTGTCGAAGTACTCGTGATATCTTCCCAGTGCCCTGGCTCCAACCTTATCTCCTCCTACATCCAGTACAACCTCATAAGAGGTATCCTGCAAAACTGAAAATATCTCCGGCGGAAGAGCGGGCAAGTCCCCTGATATGCCTTTTATTGAAGAAGAAATCACCCTTATACCCTTTTCAGTAAGCTGCGGTTCCATTTCCCTGGAACGAAAATATGGATTTACTATGTCCAAATCAACTATTGCTGTCTTTTTACCTGTTTCCGCAAGACCTATTACATAATTAACTGAAAACTCGGTTTTTCCGCTTCCATAGTGACCAGTAATTATCCTCAATCTTTTATCATTAAACATATGATGATCATCCCAATCTCTTAGTTTCGCGCTACGCGTATTCCCTTGCCTCTTCTTCCCCACGCAGTACTCTGAGGCCGCCCTCAGTAAGGGCTATCATTTCATCCTCACCAGGATATATCTTCACATCACTTATAAACTCTACTCTTTCCCTTATCCAACCGGTAAGATGCTTGTCATAGGCAAGACCCCCAGTCAGGCAGATGGCATCCACCTTTCCTTCAAGCACTGCTGCACAGGCGCCTATCTCCTTGGCTACCTGATATGCCATTGCCTTGTATATAAGCTCTGCTTCCTTATTGCCCTCTTCTATAATTTTTACAACTTCTCTGCCGTCATTAGTTCCAAGGTATGCAACAAGGCCTCCGTTGCCTGTGATTTTCTTCTTTATTTCATCCAATGTGTATTTACCTGAGAAACAGAGTTTTATAAGACCGCTGACCGGTAAGCCTCCGGTTCTTTCCGGAGAAAAGGGCCCCTCACCGTCAAGGGCATTATTTACATCCACTACTCTGCCTTTTTTGTGGGCTCCTACAGAAATTCCACCGCCCAAATGTGCAATTATTAGATTTAGTTCTTCATACTTTTTCCCCAAGTCAGCTGCTGCTTTTCTTCCTACAGCTTTCTGGTTCAGCGCATGAAATATACTGAGCCTCTCAATTTCCGGCATTCCGGAAATCCTGGCTATATCATCCATCTCGTCCACCACAACCGGGTCAACAATAAATGCCGGTATACCAAGCTGGGAAGCAATTTCGTTTGCAATTATCGCACCAAGGTTTGATGCATGCTGTCCCATCGGCCTATGCCTCAGGTCCTCCAGCATTTTTGAATTCACTCTGTAGGTACCGCTTTCTATGGGCTTCAATAGTCCGCCTCTTCCTATAACGGCACTTAGTTTTGTTATGTTTATTCCATTGGCATTTAATGTATCAAGAATAACGTTCTTTCTGAATTCATACTGCTCAATAATTGTTGTATAGGGGGCAAGCTCCTCGTTTGAATGCCTGAGGGTCTGCTCCAAAACGGGTTTCTCATTATCAAAAATAGCAATTTTTGTTGAGGTGGAACCCGGGTTTATAATCAACAGCCTGTATATCTCCTGCATTACTATCCTCCTCACAAATATTCTGGCTTATTTGCACGCCATAAGCACTGCTATGGCAATGGAATTCAGCTTGGCTTCGTCTGAGTCGGCACGGGAAGTCATTACCACGGGAGCCTTTGTTCCTAACAGTATTCCGGCAACCTTTGATCCCGCGTAATATACCATTGATTTATACAGAACATTCCCCACTTCTATATAAGGAACCAGCAGAACATCCGCCAGTCCTGCAATCGGATGGGTTATCCCTTTATGCCTTGCTGCCTCTACGGATATTGCATTATCCAGCGCAAAAGGCCCCCCGACAATACAGCCTTTCAGTTCTCCCGACTCATTCATTTTCACCAGTTCTGCCGCATCAAGGGTAGCCTGCATTTTGGGATTCACCTTCTCCACTGCTGCCAGCACCGCAACCTTTGGGTTATAATTATCTAAGGCATTGGCCAGCTGTACCACATTCTCTATTATCTGCTTCTTCTGAATGAGAGTGGGAGCCAATATCATAGCCGGGTCTGTGACATAGAAAAGCCTGTCATACCCCGGAACTTCAAACACTGCAGCGTGAGAAAGAACATTGCCCGTTCTCAGTCCGATATTTTCATCCAAAACCGCCTTAAGCACTATTGCCGTATCAACGATACCCTTCATTAAAATGTGGGCATTGCCGCCGGAAACCATTTCAACGGCTTTTCTGCTTGCCTCATTCTTATCCTTTATGTCAATTATTTCATATTCACCTATATCCATTGCACATTCTCCGGAAGCCTTAATGATAGCTTCCTTGTCACCGATAAGTATTGCATCTGCAATTCCAAGTTTTTTTGCAGCATTTACTGCACTCAATACCTCCGGGTCCTGAGCCACCGCAACGGAAAGGGTTTTTGGCCCCTTTAGCTTTGCAGCATCAATAATTTCACTAAAGGTTCGAATCATTTACCGCACCTCTTCCTCATATATCTTTGTTTTTTCATCACCCTTAAGTGCCCTTAAAGCACCTTCAGCCAATGCCTGCATTTCGTCCTCTCCCGGATATACCAGAACAGGCCCGATAAATTCCACTCTTCTTCTGATATTCCTGCACAGCAGCTCTGAATATGCAAGGCCTCCGGTGAGTATGACAGCATCAAGCTTCCCATTAATAACCGTTGCCATTGCTCCTATTTCCTTGGCAATCTGATATGCCATAGCATCAAATATCAAGGCTGCCTTTTGATCTCCCTCATCGATCATCCTGGCTACGTCTCTTGCATCATTGGTGCCTAGATATCCTACAAGTCCTGCACTGCCTATGGCTTTCTTTTTCATTTCCGCTTCTGTGAACTTCCCGGAAAAACAAATCTTCACCAACTGCCCTGCGGGAAGTCCCCCTGCCCTTTCCGGTGATAAGGGCCCTCCTTCGTTGGCACCGCTTACGTCAATTATCTTGCCCTTCCTTACGGGTGAAACCGATATTCCTCCGCCAAGATGTGCAATAACAAAATCAACGTCGGTGAACTCCCTACCCATATCTTTTGCAGCTCTTCGGCCTACGGCTTTTATGTTTAAGGCATGTACCAAGGCCGGCCTCTCAAGCTCAGGCATTCCTGAGATACGCGCAATATCATCCATTTCATCAGTAGCTACGGGATCGACAATATAAGCAGGAATACCTTCGGCATCTGCTATACCTTTGGCAATTATCGCCCCAAGGTTTGATGCATGTTCACCCTGAGCAGCTCTATGCAAATCATCAATAATTGCATCGGTAATAATGTAAGTACCTCCTGGTATCGGTTTCAGCAGGCCTCCTCTTCCAACCACCGCTGCCAGACTGGATGTAGTGATTCCTGATTCTCCCATCCAATTTAGTATCATTTTTTGCCTGTACGCATACTGGTCGGCAATTTTTTCATACTTGGACAATTCTTCTGCAGAGTGGCTGAGATTCTTCTGGAGTATGTTCTCTTCCTCTTTGAAAATTGCTACCTTCGTTGAGGTGGAACCAGGGTTAATTGCCAATATATATTCTCTTGACACAGATTCACCGTCCCTTACATATATTCTTATTTATTATTCTTTAAATATTATCTTGTTGCAAATAACATGCCACTAGAGCCGCCAGCATAAAAAAAAGACCCCCTCTTCTGGTATTTGTCAGCCAAGAGATGGGTTATTGAAAAATTATGTATTGAAATTTCTGAATAGTTTTATATTATAGAAAAATAGTATTTGAATAAAAATGCATGCAATTTTTTGCAAGCTAATTATTTACTTTGCAAAAAATTGCATGCATTTTTATTTCAATCCGTACCTTTCGAGCTTATAATATAGGCTCCTCAAAGATATATTCATAAGCTTTGCCGCTTTGGTCTTATTGTTGCCGCATTCCTCCATAACCTTTGCAATATGCTCTTTTTCAGCCTTCTCCGCCACATTGCCCAGAGCCATGCATTTATCAGGCGGGTCTTCCCCTTGAACATCAGAACTGCTCCCTGTATACGTAAACCCTTCAAGCTTGGGTAAGTGCTTCTCCTGTATAACAGTATCGCTTGCCTTCATATTGATTATTGCACGCCCAACAAAATTATCCAGTTCCCTTACATTTCCAGGCCAGCTATATTCCTTCAGCCTGTCGACAGCCCCCGGTGATATATCCCGGACATTGCGTCCGTACTGTTGATTAAACCTTTTTATAAAGAAAAGCGCTAAATCATAAATGTCACCTTTTCTCAGCCTTAAAGGTGGGATTATTATCGGAAGCACATTGAGCCTATAATACAGGTCTACTCTGAACTTTCCGCTTTCAATGGCTTCTTCCAAATCTACGTTTGTTGCGGCAATAATCCTTACGTCAATATTTATCGACTTTGTACCCCCGACTCTTACTATTTCCTTTTCCTGCAGCACTCTAAGAAGCTTGGTCTGTGTTCCGTGAGGTATCTCCCCAATCTCATCAAGAAATATAGTGCCTCCGTTAGCTTCCTCAAACAAGCCTTTCTTTCCGCCTTTTTTGGCTCCGGTAAAAGCTCCTTCTTCATACCCGAACAGTTCTGACTCCAGAAGTGTCTCTGGAATTGCCGAACAATTCACTCTTATGAATTTGCTGAATTTTCTTTCGCTTTTGTTGTGTATGGCATGGGCAAATATCTCTTTGCCCGTGCCGCTCTCACCTCTAAGCAAAACGGTTATCGGAATCTCTGCTGCCTTCTTTGCTTTGTCTATGGCAGACAAGAGAAGAGGATCGCTACCTATAATATCCTCAAAGGTATATTTAGCCTCCAGGCTTCTAATTATATTCTTGGCATTTTTCAATTCATTGGAAAGCTTGGAGATTTCCGATATGTCATGAATAACCCCGACACTGCCTCTAAGCTCTCCGTTAACAATTATTGGAGCAGCGTTAACCAGTACCTCCTTTCGTGCGGGGCCTACCTTCATTAAAGCACCCTTTATGGGCTTTCTCGTTTTAAGTACCTGCATATGAATGCTTTCGCCTTCTGCAATATCAACGGTAGCAGGCTTCCCAATTACATCTTTTTCAGACAGTCCCGTTATCTTGATATAGGCAGGATTTATCATTACCCCAAGCCCATTCTGATCTACAACTGATATGGCATCCTGTGTGGCATTTATTATTGCCTCCAGCAGGCTGTGCACTTCAGAAAGGTTTGTTATTTCCTCCGCAAGCTTAATAACCTCGGTAATATCTCTGAATACTGCAACTGCCCCGATTATTCTTCCCTTTTTGTCCTTCACCGGCATTCTGTTGGTGACGATTTTTATGTTCCCCAGATCCTGCTGGCGGTTCAGCTCCGACTCACCCGTTTTCAGTATATATGGAAGCCTTGTGTCTTTTACTACGTCAGCTACATACTTCCCCAAGGCATCCTTCTCATCGACTCCGGTAAGTCTTTGCGCAGCTTTGTTGAAAAGTGTTATTATGCCTTCAGTATCAACACCTATCATTGCATCATGGGTAGAATTCAGTATCAGCTCTATATCTCTCTTCATACAATAACCTCACGAATCTTTAGTCTACTGCTCATCCTTATTTATCAGCACCACATCTGTCTGCTTCGGAGATATCTCTACAATCTCCATTCCCTGAGGGGCTTCCCATAATACATCCCGTACATTGCTGCCGGGAATGGCATTCTTTAGGTCAACATAATACTTGACAGTTCTTGGTGCATCGGCAATCCAGCTTTCCGCCCCCCTTAAGGTCACTTTTATATCCCCTTGTATGCTTACCAGTTCCAAATTTTCCGGCAGATTAATATATTCAAGGTCTTTGACAGTGATTTCACTTGTTGCTATCTTCTCTATATTCACTGAAACGCTCACATTTTCATCAGCATCAACAACTTCTATACCATTGGGTATCATCAGCCTGACTTCCTTTGTAATATTGGACTTTTCTCCAGTAATATCAACTCTCTCAGTTTTTATATTATTTATATCTTCAAGAATCTGCTGCTTTCCGGTTATAAGCACTTCTTCCGGCTCCACCGAGATACCGCTTATAACATATCCCTCTGCCGGCTGTCCTGATATATCCATACTCAGGCTTACACGTTTCGTATTTTCAATCGGAATACTGGCTTCCACATTACCGGGCTCAACAATTATGTCTTTTATATCTTTGCCGCTTTTATCCAGCACTCTCACCGGAAGAACCTTTTTTATTCCAGCGTCTGCACTGGCAATATCCACATCTACCCTTACATCCTGAATCATGTTTATTTTTGACTCCGCTCCTGTAATCACAACATCGCTCGGAGTCAGTGACGGAGTCATAGCTGCCATACCGTGGGTCGGATTTCCCATTATATTCAGTCGGACGCTTTTTTGAATGTTAATCTTAGGTTCAAGTATGATTTTCAGACTGTCCATGGATTTTGTAATTATACTCACATCTTCGGGTATACCGCCGATATTTATTTTTACAAAGTTCTCACCTTTTTGATTATGGCCAGCCAGATCTGCAAAAGCATCAACAGTACTGGAATTCAGCTTATCCAACACATCCTTTTTCCCTTTTATCCTCAGAGTCAGACTAAAGCTGTCTGTTTCATTGACAATGACCATATTGTTTCTCTCGAAGAATACGGTGTTTACAAGCCTTATGGGAACTGTAACGTCCTTGGTTATCTCAGGATTCTGTTCTGTTATCACATAGAACCACAAGAGCAGTGCCAGCATGACTGATAGAATTTTTATTGTATTATCCTTGCTAATCAATTTTTTATTCATTCTTAGCACTCCATTTCATCCATATGGGCTGTTTGCTTTCCTTTGCCTTAATGCTGTTCTTGACTATTTCCCTGAGAGATTTTGTATCCAGATACCTTGAAAGTCTGCCCATCTTGGCAAAGGATATCACTCCCGATTCCTCAGATACTATAATTACCATTGAATCGGAGATTTCAGTTATTCCTATTGCTGCCCTATGCCTGGTCCCAAGCTCCTTGCTCAGATTCTGGCTCTGGGTAAGGGGCAAAAAGCATCCTGCAGCAGCAATTCTGTTTCCCCTGATTATCACAGCACCGTCATGAAGAGGCGTATTGGGAATAAAAAGATTCATTAGTATTTCATTGGTCACTATGGAATCCAGTTTGGTACCGGTCTCTATGTATTCGTTCAAACCGGTTTCCTGCTCTATTACGATAATAGCGCCCGTCTTGGTTTTTGAAAGCTGTGCAACGGCAACGCATACTTCGTCAAGCATACTGTCTGTTTCCTGATCCAGAAATTCTCCCTTCACAAAAAACCTGCCTCTTCCAAGGTGCTCCAAGGCACGTCTGAGTTCAGGCTGGAATATTATCAATATTGCAATAACCCCTACTGTCATTGCATTTTTCAGGAGCCAGTAAACAGTATGAAAACCTAAAACTTCACTGAGCTTGGTTGCAATGATAAGCATTGCTAAACCCTTGATCAGCTGCTCCGCCCTGGTCTCTTTTATTAAGTTCATAACCTTATAAATAATTATGGCAATTATTCCAATATCTACATATGTATTCCACATTTTGAGATACGGAAGCAGCTCTTTAAGCTCATTCACCTCTATACACCTCTTATGCATGCAATTTTTTTCATACTTTAATTATATAATAAATTCTATATTTAAATATTACAAATGTATTTCAATTTTATTTTACTTGTATCCCTTTAGGGTATGGCTGCCCATGGCTTGTGCCTAAAAGAAAAAGTGCGTTATGTATTGGTCAATCAATACTAATGTTCCTAAGGCAAATACATAATAAGAGAAGTTCTTCATACCGCCCTTCTTTATAAGAGCAATCATAAATCTTACTGAAAAATAACCTGCCGCCGCTGCTGCAATAGTCCCCGCAACGATTGGAGCAGTAATAATTTCTGCTCCCCCTGTCTCCAGAATATCCTTCATCTGAAAAACAGCGGCCCCCAATATTGCGGGTATCGAGAGCAAGAAAGAAAACTTGGCTGCAAATTCCCTGTCCAGATTTCTCATAAGGGCACCTGAAATTGTAAGCCCCGATCTTGAAACAGCGGGCATAATTGCAGCACCTTGCATAATTCCTATAAATGCGGCATCCGCAAAAGAGGTTTCTTCTATTTTCTTTCGTCCGCTGTTGAGTCTCTCAGCAAAAAGGATAATAATACCGGTGGCAAAAAACTCATAGCCTAAGGTGCTGCCGCTTTGAAACATGGCTTCGAAGTAATCCTTGAACATTATCCCGATAATCCCTGTCGGTATTGTACCTGCGATAAGCAGCCAGGTAAGCCTTTGAAAGGGCTTTTTAAGAAGCGCCGATATCTCCTTCCATAATACTGTCACTACAGCCGCCAGGGTTCCCACATGAACCATGGTGTCAAACATAAGGGTGGGTTCCTCTATTGCAAATATTTTCTGGAACAGCACCAGATGACCCGAACTGCTTATGGGCAAAAATTCCGTTAGCCCCTGAATCAAACCGAGAATAATTCCCTGAATAATGTTCATTCTCAAACCTCCGATTTTCAGATACTAGGCACGAGGATTTAGCCGGAACCCCGGAACCTCAGACCCCTATATTATTATGATATATTTCGTACTATGATTCAATGTCGAAAAATAATAAAAACAATATGGATGCGTTGCACAACAAAGCATCCATTCACTACATATATTTAGACGAGTGATTTAAAACTTTCTTTCGAGCTGCTCATCAATTATATCATCATGAATAAAAGCGGCCATGCGGATGATTTCCAAAGCGGCAGCAATGGGCACAATTGTACTGCTGTCATATTGTCCAAAAATTCATTATCATTCCACATCAGCTTCACTTCCCATTCCAAATATATGTTTAACAGGTTTCAGCATAAATTGCACAGCGAATCCGATGAATAAACCCGTAATCACAGCTGAAATCATTAATGCCGGCAAGTAATAGAAAAGCTTCACATTTTTAATAATAAAACTGGCAACTAGTAATTGGCCGATGTTATGAAGTATTGCACCTACAACACTTATTGCAGGCAGGCTGAACAGGCTCCCGAACTTCCTGTTCATAGCTGCCATAGCCATGGTGCTTATTACACCACCAGTAAAGCTGTATATAAAAGATGATATACTCCCTCCGAATACAGAACCTAAAAAAGTTCTCATCCCAACGACTGCCAGAGCTTCCTTAGATCCGAAAAGCACTATGGTGATAAGTGAAATAGAATTTGCCAGTCCCAATTTTATTCCAGGGACGGGCACAGGAACAGGTATCAGTCTTTCCACCAAATGAAGTATTAATGCCTGGGAAACCAGAATTCCCAGCAGTACGATCTTTTTAGTCCTGCTCATATTTATTCCCCCATCAATTATCAGAACGAAATACCGTCAATTTCTGATTCATCCTTTCCCTCAATATACACAACCACCCTGTTGGGGAGGCATACTATGCTCTGCCCCGCTTTGCTTATCAAGCCTGTTTTCTGGCACACCTTGTCAGGACATACCACATCCCTGACATATGCTCCATTTTCATCAATAACTATGTTGATGTACTTTCCGTTTTTAAACTCTATATGAATTTCCTGTCGTTCCATACCTTCTTCCATTGCTACAACCTTATAAAGATCTCCGTTTGTTTCAATGACAATCTGCCGCTCACCTGAAGTCCTGTCCGGATTATTTATTATCAACCAGGAAATCACTGCAGCAGCAAGTACCAGAACAATTATTAGGTCTCCTTTTTTCATTTTCATAAAAAATACCTCACTTGAAGCATTTAATCGTTATATATTAAATGCAAAACATGCTGTATATTATACAACCGATAATGTCTATAGTAATAGTACAAGTCATTAAGTTCACCGACTGTAAACATTTTTTGCTTCATTATAGTGAATTTAATTATCATTATTAATATTAAAGTTGCAATAAGAATACTGTATCATATAGAATTAAATATGTAAATTTATGATTAATTTATGATTTTATTTTTCTCCGTCCATTATATTCCGGAGGTGCCCATTTTGATTTATAATATAAAATTGAGGCTTCTGCTCCTTGCTTTACTGGCGGTACTCCTTTTGTCCGGATGCCGGAATCCGTTTCCAAATGCTGCAGCCAAGCCGTTTTCAAAGACCAGTTTCCTTCTCGGGACAATTATAGAGATATCAATATTCGATAAGCATGATGAAACTTTAATGGATAAGGCCTTCAATAGAATATGGGAAATTGAGAAAAAAATGACTATCAACAATGCCGAATCCAGCGAAATCATATCTCTAAATAAAGCTTCGGGAAAAAACGAAGTCACGTTGAGTCCCGATACTTTATTTGTGCTGAAAAAGGGCAAGGAGTACTCCGAGATGTCTGAAGGAGTATTTGATATAACGATAGGGCCGGTGGTTAAGCTTTGGAATATAGGTACAGATTATGCCGCCGTACCTGAAAAAAGCAAGCTGGCGGAAGCCATAAAACTGGTGGATTATAGAAAACTGCGCCTTAATGAGGATAACCATACAGCCATTCTTGAGAAACCGGGCATGCAAGTAGATCTTGGAGCAATTGCCAAGGGCTATGCTGCTGATGAAGCAGCCCGTATTCTAAAGGAAAACGGAGTTAAGCATGCAATTATCAATCTTGGCGGAAATGTAATAACGGTGGGGGGCAATCCGAACAGAAAACCATGGAAAATTGGAATTCAAAATCCCTTTAATCCAAGAGGGGATTTTATGGGAGTAGTGCATATTCAGGATCAAACAGTAGTAACCTCCGGTACATATGAAAGATACTTTAAAGAGAACGGCAAAATATATCACCATATTTTAAATCCCAATACCGGCTATCCCGTTGAGAATAATCTGCGAAGTGTATCGATAATTACCGGTAAATCCATAGATGGAGACGGACTTTCCACCACTGCGCTGCTTTATGGACTTGAGAAAGGAATGAAACTGGTTGACAGTCTTGAAAACGTTGAAGCCGTTTTTATAACCAATGATAAAAAAGTATATACATCTTCAGGGCTAAAGTATATATTTACAATTACCAATCCTGAATTCAAGCTTGAGAAATTACCAAGCACAGGAGAACCCGGCAGGTAATATTAGATAGAGAGCTTCATGTTCCCCCAGGTCCTAATCACCAGCTTGGTCTTCATTACTTCATCAAGGCTTCGGCACATCTTTCAGCCTGATACAGCACCTTCTCCAGGTCAATTGTCTTAAGCTCTCCCGCCTCCATCA
>JAAYQK010000309.1 GCA_012519325.1 Gracilibacteraceae bacterium
AGGATATAGTTATGATTATTACGACAAAAGACAAAGAGGCTCCAATCAAGGATAGGATTTTTTCAGAACTGGAGCTTGGAAAAGTCGGGAATGGTATATTATTTACTCTTCCGGTGAGCAGGGTATGCGGGGTGGTGGACCCATGAATTTGCTTTTCGAAAAGACGAAAGAAGTTATTAGAACCTTGCTGCCGGTTGTGATATTGGTGTTGCTGCTCTGCTTTAGCATAGTCAATGTTGAAGCGGATATTATGATACGTTTTATTGTGGGCAGCGTGATGCTATTAATAGGGCTTTCAATTTTTTTATGGGGCGTAGATATGGCTATGAATCCGATTGGAGAGCACATGTCCCGAGAAATAGCCACTTCAAGATGGCTTCTTAAAATTGCAATCCTAAGTTTCTTTTTGGGTTTTTTGATAACAGTCGCAGAGCCTGATTTGCTAATCCTTGGTTCACAGGTTGAGTCAGCGTCGGGAGGTGCTATGAATGCAATTATTATTGTATATCTGGTATCTATCGGTGTGGGAGTTATGGTTTCGCTTGGCGTTTTCAGGCTGCTGAGGGATAAACCGCTTAACATATTTATGGCAATAACCTATGGTATTATATTCGTACTTGCAATTTTTGTATCTGAAGAATTTCTTGCTATTTCTTTTGATGCCTCCGGCGCAACCACCGGCGCTCTTACTACTCCCTTTGTTCTTGCATTATCATTGGGGCTTTCCGGCATGAAAGGCGGCAGCAGCTCGGAAGAGAATTCATTCGGACTTGTGGGTATAATGAGTGCAGGACCGATACTGGCTGTGATGCTCATATCGGTTATTTCAGGCCAAAAAAACATACAGGGGGATGTTAGTGAATACATTTTTGCCGAAGGTGTAATCGGACCAATAATAGATGTATTCCCGGGAATCTTCTTAGAATCTCTCTTAGCGCTTTCGCCCATATCAATATTATTCTTTATTTTTAATTTTGGGAAATTTAAACTGGCTAAGGATGAGCTTCTTGAAATAATAAAAGGTCTTGTATTTACTCTACTGGGGCTTACTGTTTTCCTTACCGCAGTAAATTCAGGATTTATGGATATGGGTCGGGTTATCGGCATGGAACTGGGGAAAATGAGCCATTGGATATTGATAGGGATAGGCTTTCTGTTAGGCCTTATAGTTGTTCTTGTCGAACCTGCCGTGCATGTACTGGGGGAGCAAATTGAAGAGGTTACCAGTGGGCATATACCTCTTAATTTAATTCGAACGACTCTTTCTATAGGTGTGGGTTTGGCAATTGCCCTTTCTATGGTAAGGATTGTCGTTCCTGAGGTTAAGCTGTGGTATTTTCTTTTGCCGGGATTTGCCTTTGCAATATTGCTGTCATTTAAATCCGATCCGGTTTTCGTAGGGATTGCTTATGATGCAGGGGGAGTTGCTTCGGGTCCTATGACGGCAACCTTTGTGCTTGCATTTGCCCAGGGAGCTGCCACAGTTATAGAAACCGCCAATGTGCTGGTGGACGGATTCGGCGTTATTGCAATGGTAGCAATGGCTCCTGTTTTTTCCATCATGGTATTGGGAACTGCGTTTAAGCACAAGAAAATTACATACCCAATAATTGAAAAAAAGAGTACTATTACCACTCACTTGATTGAAGAGGGTAACATACAGCATGACTGTATAATGGTTATTGTAAACAGGGGGTTTGCTGAAAAGACTATAGAAGTAGCCCGTCAATCAGGTGCGACAGGAGCCACAATAATACGCGGAAGAGGAACGGATGAGCATCAAAAGGTAATATTACCTGTTATAAATATAGAGCTGCAGCCTGAGAAAGAAATCGTTTTGTTAATTACCGGCACCCATCTAAGGGAATCCATAGCAGATAGTATATTAAGCGATACACAGCTTGTGCAGGATGGCGAAGCAGTAGTTTTCATATCGCCTACGGAGGCTATGGTTGAGACTCTTGTAGTTAAGCCAGAATTATCTTCTTAATGAATGATGGTTATGCTGTAAGTATTAGCCCATGAGGCTGTAAGTATTAGCCCATGAGGGTGATGAATTATAGAAACATCGGAATGAAAGGGAGTTGTTGTAACTCCCTTCTGTTAATGTTTATTGCTTTTCTGTTATTGAGTACTTATATACGTTTGCCAGCTGTTCGGCAGGTGAACTGTAGGGCTTCTCCCACCCATGCTTTATAGCCAGTTCGGTCAACGTGGAATGACTGCTCATTACTTGCGCCATGGCGCTTGAAAGCATTGATTTCAGCTCCGGAGTGGTACCTGCCATTGTTGCAGTAAAATATGCAGTGGATATTGCTTTTAAAGAACTAAGCATGCTTGTGAGAATAACCTCATCAGTTATGTCCGTACTATTCTTTACAATATTTCCAATCATTGAAGCCATATCACTGTACCTCCTGTATATTAGTAACACCGTTTTCCACGATAAACTGCTGAATACCCTTAATTCTGCCTTCTGCTGCCAGCATGCCTGCTTCACTTTGTTTCTTCAGCTCATTGTTACTGATTAAAGAATGTAAAGCTCTGGATACTGTCAGGCTGTCCTGTTCCAGCTTCAACAGTCCGGTCAGAGATAACACTTCAGCATCTGATAAATTTCTCATGCATTGCCACCATCCTTAACTATAAATCTTAATTAATATTCTGCCTAATTTTATAAGTTGTATTCAGATACATATATCCATAAGCCTATTTAATGCCTTCAGCCAAGTTTGCGGACATAGCTTTAATACCATAGAAAAACCATATACCGGTTAGCAAAGCTGAGAAGAAATCTGCAAAGGGAGCAGCATGCAATAAACCGTTAATACCCCAAAATTTGGGGAATATAATAAGAGCAGGGATAAGAAAGATTACCTGCCTGGTAAGGGTTAAAAACATGGCGGATCTGTATTTTCCAATAGCCTGAAAGAAATTTGAAGCAATTATCTGGAACCCAACGACAGGCATACACAGGAACCAGGATATCAGTCCATAGCTTCCGAACTTTATTAGTTCAGGGTCACGATTAAATATGGATATGATTTGTTTCGGGAACAACCTTGTTATTACATAGCCAAAAACCACAATAGCAGTTGCAGAAATCACAGCAAGCTTCACAGCTTCTTTTACCCTATTGAATTTCCTTGATCCGTAGTTGAAACTGATAATTGGCTGAACACCTTGTTTTATGCCAACAACGGGCATAAAAAATATAGTCTGAAGGCTGTTTATTATTCCCATGCCGGACACTGCTATATCTCCCCCGTATATGAGCAGGCTCTTGTTAAGTATTGCATTCAGAAGACTGTTGGCAAGCTGTAATGCAAATCCGGGAATTCCCAAGGAAGTAATTGTTATTACGGTACTAAGCTTAAGCTTTATATATTCTCGCTTAAGCTTATGTTTACTGCGTTTACCTGTAAAATACGCCACTATCCATATGGTTGAAATAAATTGAGCCAGGATGGTGGCAAGAGCGGCTCCGGTCATACCCATTTTAAAGACATAAATGAATAAAGGGTCCAGCAATGTATTGATACCTGCACCAAGAAACATTGTTAACATTGCTATTTGAGGACTGCCGTCTGCACGTATGAAATTGTTCATACCTATACCTATTACCTGAAAAACCGCCCCGAAGAAAATTACCCTCATATATTCCACAGAATAAGGCAATACGGCTTCACTGGCTCCAAACAAGGTTAATAAAGGCCTGAGCAGTATCTGGCCCATAATCATGAATATTACTCCGGAAATAACCATTAGAGAAAAAGCATTGCCCAAGGCACGGTCGGCTTCTTCCGGCTGTCCCTCCCCCAATTTTATCGAGAATAAGGTGGCCCCTCCCACTCCGAATAAAAGGCCTATTGACAGGAGTATTATCATTATCGGGAAACCGATAGTGATTCCGGCCAAACCGTAGGTTCCTAAATCACTGCTGTTTCCTATGAAAATCCTGTCTACGATATTATATAAAGAGTTAACTATCATGCCTACAATGGCAGGCACCGAGTATTTGACCAAAAGCCCCGGGATTTTTTCTTCACCCAAAGGATTTGTATATTCCATGTTAGTTTTTCTCCATCGTATATTATAACCAAGATATTAGTAGAATACATAGATATTATACCATAACATAAAGGTCATTCAATTCAGAAGTATAGTTTTATCAGATTTTTAATTAGAAAATAATTAATGGGGATTAGGTCAGTACGGGGTTATTCTTCCATCCTTGTGCACCAACACACCCGGGGACAGTGCATTCAGCTTATCAAAAAAATCTTGTTTTTTCTGTTCATCTTTAACAAGCATTGTTTTCGAAGATTTGATCATACATGGAATCACATAAGCCTCCAGCATTTCATCTCTTGAAAACTTTATACTGAGCAGCATTGTTTCTTTGAAGGTATTTGTAAAGACAAGATTACCCAGGCTGTAGGCGATTAGTTTTCCCTTATAAAATTCAAGGCCTTGAATAATATGGGGATGTGAACCTATTACCAGATCCGCGCCGGCATCTATCAGCATCCGGGCAATATTTTTCTGATACCGGACAGGATGGGATTCCATTTCTTTTCCCCAGTGAAGGTATACCAGAACTATATCTGCCTTTTCAGAAGCCGATGCAACCTCTGATATAAGCCTTGCAGGATCATATGCGCTTGCAACCCCGGGCTTGTTTTTGCCTGCATGCCAGTGCACAAAGGGAATAACATGGCTGGAGCACAGAACAGCAAAACTTATTGTTCCTTTATCAATATATACCGGCATGCTTGCGGCATCCTCATTTTGTCCCGCACCGGCATAAAGAATTCCGGCATCATCCAGATGCTTCATTGTATCCAGGAGGGCAGTTTTTCCGTAATCCAAGACATGATTGTTTGCCAGTGAGACCATATCAATTCCCGCTGATTCCAAAGCTTTTACATATGCAGGCTTTCCCCGGAATATAAACTGCTTGTCTTTTTCCATGCTGCCCCTGCTGCTTAAGGGACTTTCAAGATTCACCATTGAAAAATCAGCGGAAGTGAGGATGCTAATCATATCACCCCATATACTGCTGTATCCCTGCTTGTCAATAAGCCAGCCCACAGATCCGTCAAGAAGTACATCTCCTCCAAGTACAATTGTTATGCTTTCTTCCGATTGCTTCGGCTGATCTGAAACCATAATCAGCAGCGAAAGAAGCCCCAACACCAGGTATTTTTTCACAGCTTCAATCATCTCCCGGATCAAGAGTGTCACTATCATTCTATGTTAGTATCTTTCCGCATATGCCTTGTCTGAAAACTGGGAAATTACGGGACAAGATGATAGGTAGGACAAGGTGACATTTACTTTGCCCTAAAGCTGCATTTTTTGATTAAAAAAAGAGAGGTTTTTGTACAATAGAAGAATGGGAAAAGGGATACCACTATCTGCTTGTCGAGCAGATTTGCGATATCCCTTTAATATTTTTTCCTTACTCCGTTTTGCAGGTAATAGGCTGTCCAGCCAAACCGTACAGCATTAAATCACATAATTCCTTCAGCAAATCCTTGTTTCTATTCCGCAGTATTTCAGGCTGCTGGAATAGATCCTGATACATTTTAAGATAAATTGTGGCTGCTTCAATGGATATATCCTTGCGAATATACCCTTCACTGCGGCCCTTTTCAATAAATTGGCCTACGATATAAGAATACTTGTGCTTGTAATAGTCATCTGCCAGCTTCTTTATCTCAGGATCGGTATTAAACAATACGCTGAGAGTATCCAGATTGATATGGTCAATAAAATCATAATTCATTGATACGGCACGCTTCACCAGCTCAGGAAAAGGCAGGTCTGTTTCCCACAGCTCTTTTCTCGCTCTCCAGCCACTTTCAAGGAGGTTTATGGTTGTATCCTTCATCAGGCCTTCCTTGCTTCCGAAATAATTATAAATACTGGCCGGTGCAACCCCCGCCTTCTGAGCGATTTCATTTATACTGGTCTTATCCGTACCATACATGCAAAAAAGCTCTAATGCGGCAGCACGTATTTTTTCCTTTTTCAATTCTGTTCTGCGCTCATATCCGTTCATGGTTTTTCACCTCGCTTCAATTATACTAAAAGTTTTATAATGAGTCAATATAAAATATATAAAACCCATTGACAGGAGAATTCAGATAAGATAATATAGAGATATAATAACAAAATATTATAAAACATATAAAACGGGAGGGCAGTATATGAATGTGATTAATATTCAAAGGCTGACCAAGTCTTTTGGCTCTACCCAGGCATTAAGGGGAATCAATCTCACAGTGAGACAAGGGGAGGTACACGGATTTATCGGCCCCAACGGAGCCGGGAAGTCCACGACTATACGCATTTTGCTGGGGATTTTGCGAAAAACATCGGGTCAAATTGCACTGTTTGACGGTGATCCATGGAAGGATGCTGTCAGGCTGCACCGCCGGCTTGCTTATGTCCCCGGTGATGTTACTCTGTGGCCCGACCTGTCCGGAGGTGAAATCATTGACCTTCTCGGACGGCTGCACGGAGGGCTTGACGTTTCAAGGAAAAAACAACTGCTGGAACGCTTTCAGCTTGATCCGACCAAAAAGAGCGGAACCTATTCCAAAGGGAACCGTCAGAAGGTAGCTTTGGTGGCAGCCTTTTCCTGCGAAGCGGAATTGTATCTTTTGGATGAGCCCACATCTGGTCTTGACCCTTTAATGGAGGCAGTCTTTCAGGAATGTGTGGCAGAAATAAAAAAAGCCGGTAAGACCGTGCTGCTGTCAAGCCATATATTGTCGGAGGTGGAGGCTCTATGCGACAGGGTAAGCATTATCCGGCAGGGGCAGATTGTGGAATCGGGAACCATGTCACAGCTTCGGCATCTTACACGTTCCACTGTCAATGTGGAGACCGGCACCGCTGCTAATGGGCTGGGAAAACTATATGGAGTTTATGATATGTCCCGGAAAGGCCTTAAATATAGTTTTTCAGTAGATTCCGATGCCATGACGAAGGTGATGGAGATGCTGCTGCCGCTGGGAATCAAGTCCTTGACGGTTGAGCCGCCAAGTTTGGAGGAGCTTTTTATGCGCCATTACGGTGACGATATCGGTGAAAAAGGAGGAGCTGCGAGATGAGAATCAGTGATTTTTTAGGTACCGGAACTCTTATCAGGTTGTTTCTGCGCCGGGACAGGTACTTGCTGCCCCTCTGGATGTTTCTCCCTGTGATTCTGGGTTTGATTGTGGCAGTTACTTTCACTGCAATGGCCGATAAGGGAATGCAGAGCGTATTGGCTGAATTTGATAAAGACCCGTTAGTTTCTGCAGTTCTTGGCCCGGTTATGTCCTTTGACCTTTCAGGAGCTATTGTATGGCGAGGCACTTCACAAATGGCACTGGTACTGGGGATCGGCAGCCTGCTTACCGTAATCCGGCACACCCGCAGAGATGAAGAAACAGGCCGCAGCGAGCTGATTCGTGCATATGCAGTAGGCCCTTATGCCAATTTGACTGCTGCACTGCTTCTTGCCGTTATTTTAAATATATCTTCAGGAGCGCTGATCGCCTTGAGCAACATTGCCCTTGGGGGTACTGCAGCGGGTTCCTTTTTGTTAGGAGGGACCATGTCGGTTGTCGGGTGCTTTTTTGCAGGAATAGGCGCTTTAGGCGTTCAGCTTCGGGAAAACAGCGGAACTGCACGGGGAATTGGCGTGGCAGTCTTAGGGCTGGGAATAGTGATGATGGTTTTGAATAACTTGGGAGGCGGCTATACCTTATTAAGATGGATTACTCCCATGGCCTGGCAGCGGGTGACTAAGCCTTTTGCCGGCAATCATGGCTGGAGTCTGATATATTTTGCTGCTTTTGCGGCCATACCTGTCGTTATTGCTTATGTACTTTCTGCTCGCAGAGATCTGGGGGCAGGTGTTCTTTTGGCCCGCCCCGGGCTCCCGGAAGCGGCTCCCAATTTTTCAAGCCCTTTGGCATTAGCCTGGAGGCTGCATAAGAGAAGCTTTATCGGCTGGCTGGCGGGGACAGTATTGTATATTGTTGTATTTTCAGCCTTCTCTCCCGGTTTATCCAAATCCGGTGGGATAAGCGGCTGGCTGTCCGGCTTGGGGGGAACGGATTGGACTGATGAAGCGGGTTTGGGCTATGTCTTTATTAGTATCGGCATCTATCTGGTGTCACTTTTTGTGGCTGCCTATGCCATAACAGCTGTATTACGCATGAAAAAAGAAGAAAACGAAGGCAGAGCGGAAATGCTGGTGGATAAGCAGGTGAGCCGGATTCGATGGATGAGCAGCCATTTAATAGCAGCGGCATTATGTTCTGCCGCATTGCTGATGGCCACGGGTATTTCCGGGGGGCTGGCTTATGGGCTCGCAGCAGGGGATTTAAGCAATGGATTCTGGCGGATTTTTGGCATGAACGTTTCAAAGATCTCTCCTGTATGGATACTGTTAGGCATAACGGCTTTATTGTATGGTTTATGGCCTCGAATAACAGCTCTGAGCTGGGTGGTTTGGGCATCCTTTGGCATATTGGAGCTTGTATGGGAAGCACAGGTAATTGATTGGTCGCTTATGCGTATTTCTCCCTTCTCATATGCCCACTATACTATTGATATAACGAATTTACCGCTGCTTCCGCTGCTTGGGCTGCTTTGCCTTTCCGCCATATTGACGGGGATAGGATTGATTGGATTCAGGAACAGGGATATTTCAACAAAAGCATAAATTCAGCATTAATCCGGTCTTAAGGTGAATTTTTCAATCAGAACAAATATTGCTATGCTGATTTGCTGCAACAGTATGGTATAAATTAATTTCCAACCGTTATGAATAATCAGGATGTTCATTTTTTCAAATATTATCAGAACAGTGATGCAAGTAACAAAAGGTACGATTTTCCAATACCATTTTTTTAGTATTCATACAAAGTATACAAATACCAGGCATAAGGCAAGATGGTATGTAAATGAAACAATAATGCTTGACAGGTAATAATCATTATATATATTTCTGACGAAGCTTAATTTATAATGCTGCCTGTCTGCCAGCAGCAGTATGGGAGACGGAAAGTGTATGCATATAAATGCAATAAAAAAGTCACAACAGGCCATTTTGAAGGACAATTGTCACCGTTAATACTGCAGGCAGAAGTCGGTAATAATTATGTAATGCTGAATTGGACCAGTGTTATCGATTCACGGGGGGTATTGGGATACAATATCTACAGGTCGACAAGCCCGGGAGGACAGACAGAGGTGCCCCTTAACGCCTCTTTAGTCAATGGTACCTTATATACTGACATGAGCATAAACATTGGTACGACTTATTACTATACCGTCAGGCCTGTTTACGGCGATAACAGCTTAGGGGTAAGGTCCAATGAGGTATCTGCCTCACCGAAAAAATGGGCGGGTACTATGGATCCATCCGTTGGAACAGTTCAGAATCCTGCGGCAGATATGCAGCATGTCGGAACAACATCCGGAACAACAACTGACACAACAACAGGTGCAGGCACTTCAGGCCAGCAGCAGGGAGATGACCGGTGGAACGGTGTATGGAAAATAGACAGTGGAATGATGATGCTCTCACAGACGGAGAACGGTGTAACCGGTACCTACGGTGAATGGCAAGACAACCTGGTGATAAACGGCACGGCAAACGGAAACAGGCTAACGGGTACCATGGACACCGGCTTTGGTCCCGGCAGGTTTGAATTTACAATTGCTCAGGACGGAACCATAAGCGGTTGGAGCCGCCCGGAGGGTTATGAGGATTGGGAGGAATCCTTCCAATGGGTAGGAGTTAAACTATCCGATTCCTTCGGAAATACAGGTAATGCATGGGGAGGAGTATGGTACACGGACTTCGGTCCTATGGTGCTGACACAGAATGGCTCCGGTATCACAGGAGTATACAGGCCATATTGCGATGTACCCGTTTTTCAGATAGAAGGGACAGTTTCAGGAAATGCTTATACAGGGAGAATAAGGGAAGGAGAATTTACAGGAGAATTTCGATTTAATCTTGAAAGCGGTGGAAGGTCTTTTACCGGCCAGTACCGTTATACCGGTGAAGATGAGTGGACGGAATGGAACGGGATAAGGAAGAGGTAGAAGGAGGAATAAAATTTGAGAAAGCTTACAGCTTTTATATTATGCATTGTATTTCTCCTTTCGTCATCGGTTTATGCCCGTAATCTTCCGGTAAATACTGATGCGCCGATAGGATTGATGGTACGAACCAAGTATAATGAACACGGAAATTTGTATTTTGAGCTTATTTGCAGTACTCCGAAGAGTATTGCACCTTTTTTGAATCGTGAGAACTACACTGTAATATATGAAGTGGACTATAAAGAGGACGGCGGTCAATGGCAATCTGAAACCAGTGCTCCCATGCTTCCAATGGGGACAGAGGGAATAACCGGGAAGTTGACACGAATTGTCTATTATCATGGCAACGAGAAAACTTCCCTAACCTTCCGGGTGAGATTCATGTGCAGCTATTTTACCGGTATAGGAAGGGCGGATTTTGTTTATACTCCCTTCTCGGAGGCTGTTTCTGCCGGACAGGGACCCGGTTACCGAAATGCCAGCCCATGGGCTGAGTCTGAGCTGGATAAAGCATCGGTATACGGTTTCATAACAAACAGTATAAAAGATAATATGAGTGCTCCCATAACCAGGGAAGAATTTGCGGAGGTAGCGGTAAAGCTTTATGAGAAATATACCGGCAAGCAGGCCGTAACAGGAGACTTGAGTGTTTTTGCAGATACGGCAAATCCCGAAATATTCAAGGCATATAACCTGAAAATTGTAAATGGAACGGATGCAGCTAAAAAGCTCTTTTCTCCCAAAGGGTTGGTTAACCGCCAGCAGGTTGCCGCTATGCTGTTCCGTACCATAAGCGCAATGAATCCGGGTGCTGATTTGGGAACTTCGGGAACAGGCACCTTCGCAGATGAAAAGGATATTGTACCATGGGCTATTGAAGCCGTAAGGTTTATGAATAAGAATGGTTTCCTGAAGGGCTCGGATAATAAATTTGATCCTGATGGGATTTGCACCAGAGAGATGGCTGTGATAATTGCAGCAAGAGTCTTTGAGAAGTACGAGGTTGTTTCTTCAGAGCCTGCCGGACAAGCAGAAAATAAGGGCAGGGAGCTTCCTGCGAACTTCCCCGGGGCTGTTCCGATTATTCCGGATGCCGTTATTAATGCGGCAGAAGGTTTTGTAGCAGACCGCACCGGAACGCTTATATATGCCACCAATTACAGCGTAGATGAAGCCATTGAATATTACAGCAATAAGAACCTGTATAAAGGGCTCAATAGTATAACGCCGATACAGAGTGACAGTTCAAAGTCTATACAGATATATACACAAAACTATATTCTGTTGGTATCAGCGTCCGATGCGCCTCAAGGTGCAGCAGGGAAAACATCTATAATATTGACTGTATTTGAAACAGGCCTCTCCTAAGGATATTATGAGCGGCCCGATTACCACTCGCTCATTATGCTTAAAAACATTCTTATACTGAAATATATAAGCAGGAAACCAACGACAAGATTTAAGATTTGTATTATATAAGAAGGTAAAAAGTCCCGGTTAAGCTTCCTGTTATAAAAATTATTGTCAGAAAGAATACTGTGGACAATAATGCTCCAAAGCCAAAAGAGTAAAAGTCACGGCGCTTCATGCCTTCTTCAGCCAGTTTTGCTGAAAAAACACCTGCCCAAAATATTATTGAAAGCGGATTTGAGGCAGTAAGGATTACCGCACTCAAAAATGCATTGCCGGAATATGAAACATTATCAAGGCCTAGACTTGGTAAAAGGCTAATATTAAATAAACTTAAAACATTGCTGGCGCCGAAAATAAGCAATACTATGGCACCAAATATCTTTAAAGCTATTTTGGTGCTTTTTCTTTCTATTATATAAGCAATACCAAGAATCGCAGAAAGGATATAAAGTCCGTCAATTATTGAAACCCCCAATACTCCTGTGAAAGCCGTATAAAATCCTTTCAATGCAGCTATCTGAAATATAAAAAGACAAACAGGGCCAATTGCAAATTGCAGCAGCATACCGAACTTGAATCCATTATATAGCATTTCGCATAACCCCCAAAGTTTTATATAATTATATGATTCAGCTTAATATAAGTAAATCAAAACAATTGGATTAAAAGAAACTAGTTGGCTGCGATTGATAAAATTACTCATTTTGTAAAGAATATAACTATAATGTGCGAGATAGTTTTTGCCAGGGGTTTTGCGCGAAAAATATGTACATTGGGAGTGAAATTATTGGAGTCAACAAGAAATAATGAAAAGCCTAATCGGCTAATAAATGAAAAATCCCCCTACCTGCTGCAGCATGCCCACAATCCGGTAGACTGGTACCCTTGGGGAGCAGAAGCATTTGATAAAGCCAAGGAGGAAGATAAGCCAATTTTCCTTAGTTTAGGTTATAGTACGTGTCATTGGTGTCATGTGATGGAACGGGAATCCTTTGAGGATGAGGAAGTTGCAAGGGTATTGAATGATAATTACGTAGCTGTTAAGGTCGACAGGGAGGAGAGACCGGATATCGACCATATTTATATGAGTGTGTGCCAGGCATTTACAGGGAGCGGCGGGTGGCCGCTGACAATCATAATGACATGGGACAGGAAGCCTTTTTTTGCCGGGACTTATTTCCCCAAAAGGGCGAGAATGGGGTATACGGGATTGATTGAGCTGCTGAAGAAAATCAATGAGGCCTGGGGTATGGAGAAAGAAAAACTGCTCGAAACCTCGGAGAGCATATTGGAGTATATTAAATCAGATTCAGAAGCCGACTCGGCAGGAAAGCTTGGCATCGAAGCCGCAGGCAGAGCCTATAAAGGCTTAAAAGCAAGCTTTGACAGAGAATACGGCGGCTTCGGGAGAGCACCAAAGTTTCCAATGCCTCATAACCTGCAGTTTTTATTAAGGTACTGGAAGATTACAAATGATCCGGAAGCTCTGGAAATGGTTGAAAAGACTCTTGTTTCAATGTACAGAGGAGGGATATACGACCATGTGGGCTATGGATTCTCCAGATATTCAACGGATCGTAAGTGGCTGATGCCTCATTTTGAAAAAATGCTCTATGACAATGCGGGGCTGGCTGTGGCATATCTGGAAGCATATCAGGCCACCGGAAGGGAGCAGTATGGTGAGGTTGCCAGGCAGATATTCGAATATGTGCTGAGGGATATGAAATCACGGGAGGGAGGTTTTTATTCAGCCGAAGATGCTGACTCGGAGGGCATTGAGGGTAAATTCTACCTGTGGAGTCCCAAAGAAATTACCGATATACTGGGTGAAGACGCTGCAGTGGAATTCAACGGCTATTACGGAATTAACGAGAAGGGTAACTTTGAGGAAAAAACCATACCCAATCTTTTGCACAATAAAGCCGCCTTTGAAAACATTAATAAGAATCCTGTAGAGGACTTCAGGAAAGAGGTATATAAGGCAAGAGAAAAAAGAATCCGTCCTTATAAGGACGATAAGATACTGACAGCATGGAACGGTATGATGATAGCTGCACTGTCCATAGGGGCAAGAGTTCTTGAGGATGAGGCATATGCAGCTGCAGCTGAGGAGGCTGTCAGGTTTATAAAGTCAAAGCTTATGAGGGAGGATGGAAGGCTGCTTGCAAGATACAGGGATGGAGAAGCTGCATTTCCCGGGTATCTGGATGACTATGCCTTCCTGGTGTGGGGGCTTATTGAACTTTACGGAGCCACATTTAAGGCTGAGTATCTGAAGCTTGCCATGGATTTGAACCGTGATATGCTGAAGTATTTTTACGATGAGAAAAACGGAGGTCTTTTTCTTTACGGAAGTGACAGCGAGCAGCTGATTGTCAGGCCAAAGGATGTTTATGACGGTGCAATGCCTTCCGGAAATTCAGTTGCTGCCATGAATTTCCTCAGGCTGGGAAGGCTTACAGGGGATCCGGATCTGGAAGAAAAAGCTTACAAGCAGCTTAAAGCATTCGGAAGCATTGTTGAAGGCCATCCAACAGGCTATACCAATATGCTGTCAGTTTTGCTGTTTGCAAACAGCAAGGCAAGTGAGATAGTAATAGTAGGCAGTAGTGAAGACGAAAATGCAAGAAGGATGATAAAGAGTGTAAACAGACATTTCCAGCCATTTACGGTTGTCCTGTTCAAGAACCCGGAAGCTGTGGCAGAAGGCATCACAAAAATTGCAGCTTTTACGGAAGATCAGATAATGATAGAAGACAAAGCCACAGCTTATGTATGTGAGAATCATGCATGCATGGCTCCCATAACGGATTTGAAGAATTTTGAAAGCCTTCTGATGTAGCGGTTAACATCAGAAGGCTTAATATCTTTTAAATGAGCCTGGCCCTGGATAAAATATTCCTTATATCTTCTTTTTCATTATCCTTCAGTTCCAATAAAGGCTTCCTTACATAGCCTCCTTCATATCCTGCAAGGGTACATGCGTATTTAAGCCCGGCAATTCCATAGGTGGCTGTAACCGCTGTATTTACAGGAAATATCCTGGTGTAGGCATCTTTTGCTTTTTCTATTTGACCCTTTTCATAGTATTCCTGAACCAAAGCACATTCATTGGGTGAGCAATTTGC